>NZ_JASATH010000024.1:0-60990 GCF_038440215.1 Inquilinus sp. OTU3971
TGCAGCTGGGCCGGCACCCGGCCGTAACGGTCGGGCGGCGCCAGCCGGGCCAGGCGGACCGAGCGGCCCTGCAGCAGCTCGGCCAGCGCCGCCCGGGCGAAATCGCGCCAGCGGCCGGCGGGGATGTCGAGCGCGCTCAGCCGCACCACCGTGCCGTCGGCCAGGGCGACGGTGCGGCCGTCGGGCACGGAATCGACCGCGACCGGCGGGCCGTGGTCGAGCCCGTCCGCCGGCTGGGCCCGGGCGCCGCCGGCGGCGCAGAGCAGGATCAGGAGAAGCAGAACGCGCATCGGTGCAGCATAGGACAAGCGCCCCGGTTCCTGCTGCGCTCTCGCACCGCAGAGCCTCGCTTCGATCGGCTTTTTGCAATGCGCCGCCGACCCCTTAGAGTGGGGAGCGAGACTCAGCCCGACAGCGAGACCCATGCCGCGCGACCTGATCTTCCCGACCATCGAGCCCTTCGCCACTGGCCTGCTGCCGGTCGACGACCTGCACAGCATCTACTGGGAGCAGTGCGGCAGGCCGGACGGCGTGCCGGTGGTGTTCCTGCATGGCGGTCCCGGCGCCGGCGCCTCGCCGACCCATCGCCGCTTCTTCGACCCCGGCTTCTACCGCATCATCATCTTCGACCAGCGCGGCGCCGGCCGGTCGCGCCCCCTGGGCGAGACCCGGCAGAACACCACCGAGCACCTGGTCGGCGACATGGAGCAGCTGCGCCGCATGCTGGGCATCGAGCGCTGGCACGTCTTCGGCGGCTCCTGGGGCTCGACCCTCGCCCTGGCCTACGCCCAGGCGCATCCGCAGCGCTGCCGGTCGCTGACCCTGCGCGGCATCTTCCTGATGCGGCCGGAGGAGATCGACTGGTTCTTCCATGGCATGGGCACCTTCTTCCCGGAAGCGCATCGCAGCTTCGTCGAGTTCCTGCCGCCGGCCGAGCGCGGCGACCTGACCCGTGCCTATCACCGCCGGCTGACCGACCCCGACCCTGCCGTGCACCTGCCCGCCGCCCGGGCCTGGAGCATCTATGAGGGCTCCTGCTCCACCCTGCTGCCGAACCCGGAGATCGTCGCCTCGGCCGGCGAGGACGCGCATGCGCTGGGCCTGGCCCGGATCGAGGCGCATTACTTCCTGAACAACCTGTTCACCCCGCCGGACCGGCTGCTGCGGCAGGTCGACCGGATCCGCCACATCCCGGCGGCGATCGTGCAGGGCCGCTACGACACGGTGTGCCCGATCACGACGGCGGACGAGCTGCACCGCGCCTGGCCGGAGGCGACTTATGTGGTGGTGCCGGATGCCGGCCATTCGGCGATGGAGCCCGGCATCCGCACCGCTTTGGTCGAGACCATGGAGCGGCTGAAAACCCTGGCCTAATCCGCCAGCCCGCCGCCGCGGGCGTGGCGGACCAGGCGCACCAGCTCCTTCCGCGCCGTCTCGGCATCGGTCACCGGCGCGGCAAAGGCCAGCCGGGCGACCGCGGGGCCGAGGCGCAGATCGGCGCCGTCGGCGTCGATCCCGGTCATCCGCCAGCCGCTGCCGCTGCGGCCGAGCAGCGCCTGGGCGTAGAGATCGATGGCATCGGCATGGTCGTCATTCATATGGCCGATGATGCCGGGCTCGGCCGCGGTCAGCGCCGGCGACGGGGCGACCAGCAGGTCGTCGGCATCGAAGCGGTGGATGGCGCCGAAGCCGGCGACCATGTGGCCGCGTTCGACCCGCACCCGCCACAAGCTGAAATCCGGAAAATCGGCATAGGTCGCGGCATCCGGATGCCGCGCCAGGTAGCGAGCGCGCAGCGCCGGGTCGTCCGCCGGCTCGGCCCGGCCGGAGACGGTCAGGCGCGGCCCGGTCAGCGGCTGGTCGAAGCCGGCCGTGCCGTCGAACAGCAGCGCCACGCGGGAGTCGCGTTCGAGGTTGCCGGTGTGCTCCGCCAGCCGCGAGATCAGCAGCAGCGGCTGCCCGGCCGGGTCGGTCGCGACCAGCACCAGCGAGGCGTAGGGGCCGCCATCGGCGTCCAGCGTTGCCAGGGCGGCGCGGTCCAGGCTGCGCAGCAGGATCCGGGCCTGTCCGGCCGGGGCGAGCTCTGATGGGGTCATCGCGCCGCTACCTCTCTGGTTTTCCTGGAGATTACCTCGTCCGAGTGACATTTCGGCCGCGAATACGCCATATTGGGCGTTCAGCGTCCCCGGCACTGTGACTGTGCCCGCCGGGGGCGGGTGGTGAGAGTGGAGGGGGCCATGGCCCAGACGATCGCGCTGGTCGATGACGATCGCAACATCCTGACGTCGGTCGCGATGTCACTGGAGTCGGAGGGCTATGAGGTGCGCACCTTCTCCGACGGCGACGAGGCGCTGCGCGGGCTGGCGCAGAAGCCGGTCGACCTGGCCGTGCTCGACATCAAGATGCCGCGCATGGACGGGATGGAGCTGCTGGGCCGGCTGCGCAAGACCACCAACATGCCGGTGATCTTCCTGACCTCGAAGGACGACGAGGTCGACGAGCTGCTCGGCCTGCGCATGGGCGCCGACGACTACATCAAGAAGCCGTTCTCCCAGCGCCTGCTGATCGAGCGCATCCGGGCCCTGCTGCGGCGCGAGCAGCTGGCGACGGACACCACCCCGGCCGATCCCGCTGCGGTGGTGACGCGCGGCGACCTGACGCTCGACGGCAACCGCCACGCCTGCCTGTGGCGCGGCGAGACCATCGACCTGACCGTCACCGAGTTCCTGCTGGTCAAGGCGCTGGCCATCCGCCCCGGCCACGTCAAGAGCCGCGACCAGCTGATGGACGCAGCCTATGGCGAGCACATCTACGTCGACGACCGCACCATCGACAGCCACATCAAGCGCATCCGCAAGAAGTTCAAGGCGATCGACACCGAGTTCGGCCACATCGAGACGCTGTACGGCGTCGGCTACCGCTACAAGGAGGCTTGAGCGTACCGGCGGCCGCCCCCTCCGCGGCCGCGGTCCGGAGCTGACCGCCGCATGATGCCATGACGGCCACGTTAAGAGCCTCCCGCGGCCCCGCGCCGCGCCTCGGCGAGCCGGCCGAGGCCAGCCCCGACGCGATCGGCGCCGTCCTCGAGGCCGCCGCGACGGAGCCGGCTGCCGAGCCGATCACCGCCACCCCGGTCGGCGGCCGCACCGTCGACGCGCCGGTCGCGCGCCTGCGCCGGCGCTTCTTCTCCAAGCTCACCGCCCGCGTCCTGGCCGTCAACATGATGGCGCTGATGATGCTGGTCGGCGGCATGCTGTACCTGTCGTCCTACCAGGAGCGGCTGATCGAGAACGAGCTGTCGTCGCTCGATGCCGAGGCCACGATCCTGGCCGCCAACCTGGCCGAGGCGGCGGTGGTCGGCGGCGTCGACACACAGCAGTCGCTGGACCCGGACAATGCCCGCCAGATCGTGCGCCGGGTGTACCAGACCAACGACACCCGGGCCCGGCTGTTCGGCGCCGACGGCAAGCTGGTGGCCGACAGCCGGATGCTGGGCCAGCCCGGCGGCATCATCGAGGTGCGGCCGCTGCTGGCGCCGCAATACAAGGGCTGGCTGCGCGGAATCTGGGACGCGATCTACGACTGGTCGACCGAGTTCGCCGGGCCGCGCAAGCGCTGGCCGACCTATGTCGAGCGCCAGGACCAGCAGGCCAACGACTATGCCAGCGTCCGCGCCGCGCTCAGCGGCGGCGTCGGCCGCCAGATCTGGACCCGCGAGGACGGCAAGCTGATGCTCGGCGTCGCCGTGCCGGTGCAGCGCGTGCGGCTGGTGCTGGGCGCCGTGCTGATGACCCGCGAGGGCGTCAACATCGAAGGCAACCTGCAGACTGTGCGCGAGGAGATCCTGAAGGTCTTCGCCATCGCGCTGGGCGTCACCATCATCCTGTCGCTGTACCTCGCCGGCACCATCACCCGGCCGATCCGCCGGCTGGCCCGGGCGGCGGAGCGGGTGCAGCAGGGCCGCGGCCGCAAGATCGAGATCCCGGACATGAGCGGCCGGCGCGACGAGATCGGCGAGCTGGCCTCGGCGCTCAGGGCCATGACCGCGGCGCTGTGGACCCGGATCGACGCGATCGAGCGCTTCGCCGCCGACGTGTCCCACGAGATCAAGAACCCGCTGACCTCGCTGCGCAGCGCGGTCGAGACCACCGCCCGGATCACCGACCCGGCGCAGCAGCGCCGGCTGATGGCCATCATCCTGGAGGACGTGCAGCGCCTGGACCGGCTGATCACCGACATCTCCGACGCCTCGCGCCTCGATGCCGAGCTGTCGCGGGCCGAGACCGGGACGGTCGATATCGGCCGCATGCTCGGCATGCTGACCGAGCTGTACAAGACCACGCTGGAGGACACCGGCCTCAAGATCAGCCTGAGCCTGCCGCCCGGCTCGGCCCTGACCGTGCCCGGCATCGAGGACCGGCTGGTGCAGGTGTTCCGCAACCTGATCACCAACGCGATCTCGTTCTCGCCGCCCGACGGCGCCATCACCCTGCGCGCCCGGCGCGAGGGCGCCTGGGTGATCGCCACGATCGAGGACGATGGGCCCGGCATCCCGTCCGGCAAGCTGGAGGCGATCTTCGACCGGTTCTACACCGAGCGCCCGGCCGGGGAAAAATTCGGCACCCATTCTGGCCTGGGGCTCAGCATCTCCAAGCAGATCATCACCGCCCATCGCGGCCAGATCTTCGCCGAGAACCGCGAGGGGCGCCCGGGCGCCCGCTTCACGGTGAAGATCCCCGCGAAGTGACGGCCGACATTCACGACATTCCGCATCGAAGGGGGACCCTCATGATATCGTGCCTGCGCGGGCTGCTGCTCGGCAGCGTCTTCATCCTGGCCGCGGCGCCGGCATTCGCCCAGGCGCCGGCGGCCCTTCCGGCACCTCCGGCGGTGCTGGAGGAGATGGACGCGCTGTCCTTCGTCACCTGGGCCAGCGCCTCGGTCCGCGACGCCCCGAACGGCACCGCCGAGCTGAAGGAGACGCTGCCCTTCGGGTCGCAGGTCATCGTCACCGGCCGGCTGGCCGTCGGCGGCTGGGTCCGGGTGCAGACCCCGAACACGCCGGTCGGCTACATGTGGGCGCAGACCCTGGCGCCGATGCGCATCGCCATGCCCGGCGCCGCCGCGGAGGGCACGCCCGGCGTGGCCCCGGCCGACGATTCCGCCGACGACACTGTCGGCACCGCGACGCCGCTCGGCACCGTGGGCTCCTCCCCGCTCGCCGCCGAGGGCCGGGTCTCGAACAGCGACCAGACCGACGTCTACGCCATCACCACCGACGGCTGGACCAACCTCTCGATCGACCTGACCGGCATGACCGGCGACGCCGATATCGAGCTGCGCGACGGCGACGGCGGCACCCTCGGCTCCTCGGCCGCCGGCGGCTCCGACGACGAGCACATCGCCGCGGTGGTCAAGGCCGGCACCTACTATCTCGTCATCACCAGCTATGGCGACGACACGCCGTACCGCCTCTCCGTCTCCGGCACGCCGGGCGAGGAGCCGCCGGCGGATTCGGCCGGGTCCAGCCAATCCGACGCCCGCGACCTCGGCGACGTCACCGGCACCAGCGCCGAGGCCAGCGACTGGGTCGGCCCGGCCGATGCCAGCGACTACTACGCCTTCAAGATCAGCGAGCGGCAGGCTGTCACCATCGGCCTGGCCGGGATGTCGGCCGATGCCGACATCAACCTGGAGGGCGCCGACGGCAGCAACCTGCTGAGCGGAACCAACACCGACACCGATGCCGAGGCGCTGACCGCGACGCTGGATGCCGGCACCTATTATCTGAGCGTCTATCCGGCCGGCAGCGAGGCTACCGAGTACCGGGTGACCGTGGCCGGCGCGCCCGCCGCCCCGCCGCCGCCGGACCATGCCGGCAACACCCCGGAGGAGGCCGGCACGATCGAGCGGGTCGGGCCGCAGGCCGTCACGGTCAAGGACTGGGTCGGCTTCACCGACCGCGACGACTATTGGCGCTTCACCCTGGTCAACCGCGCCGACGTCACCATCCGCCTGACCATGGACCAGGGCGACGCCGATATCGACCTGCTGCGCGCCTCGGACCAGGAGAGCCTGATCAGCGGCGCCGAATCCGGCACCGATCCGGAGGAGCTGCAGTTGCGGCTGGACCCCGGCACCTATCTGCTGCGGGTCTACTCCTACCAGGGCGATACACCCTACACGCTGGAGGCCAAGGCAGTGCCGGCGAAATAACGCGTCTTCTTGTCTGATGATTTGCCGTTGCGATTGACAGGGACCGGGGGTGCCGTCCACCTTCCCACCCGCGATGGCGACGATCCATGCGACCTGCGTCGCAGTCGACGGCCGCGGCGTGCTGCTGCGCGGGCCGTCGGGCAGCGGCAAATCCGACCTGGCCCTCCGGCTGATCGATGCCGGGGGGCGCTTGGTCGCCGACGACCGGGTGCAGCTCTCGCTCGAGGGCGGCGTCGTGGTGGCGCGCCCGCCCGCCGTCCTGGCCGGGCTGATCGAGGCCCGCGGCTTCGGGCCGATCCCGGTGCCGTTCGAGCCGGCCGCCCCGGTGCTGCTGGTCGCCGACCTGAAGCCGGCCGAGGCGATCGAAAGGCTGCCGGAGCCGGCGATCTGCGCCTATCTCGGCATCCGCCTGCCGCTGGTCTCGGTGGCGCCCTTCGAGGCCTCGGCGCCGGTCAAGCTGCGCCTGGCCCTGGCCGCGCTGGTCCTGCCCGCACACCGTCTCGCCCGATGACCACTAGCCTGCATTTCTCAGACCCCTTGTGCCCTGCGCCGGTTCAACATGCCGACAGGGCAGGAGGACGGCGCAGCGCGATGTGGTGCATCGCGCAAGCCGTTCGACGCACCATGTCGGCATGTTCAACCGGCCCGGAGGGTCGCCTTGCGGCGGCCGCCTGCGGGCGCGGGCCGCTCGACCGTATGGCCCGATACGCTCTTCGCGGCCCGCGCCCTCATTCGACTCACCGCAAGGCGACGCAGGGCGCAAGGGGTCTGAGAAATGCAGGCTGATCCCCAAGCGCCGGCGCGTCCCGGCGTCCGCCATCGTCTGGTGCTGGTGACCGGCCTGTCCGGCGCCGGCCATTCCACCACGCTCAAGACCCTCGAGGATCTCGGCCACGAGGCGATCGACAACCTGCCGATCGTGCTGCTCGGCCCGCTGGTCGACCATGCCGATCGGCCGATGGCGGTGACCATCGACACCCGCACCCGCGGTTTCTCGGTCGAGGCGCTGGAGGCCGAGATCGCGGCCCTGCGCGCCCGCGGCGACGTCGACGTCCGGCTGCTGTTCGTCGACGCCGACGACGAGGTGCTGCAGCGCCGCTTCACCGAGACCCGGCGGCGCCACCCGCTGGCGACCGACCGGCCGGTCGCGGACGGCATCCGGCGCGAGCGGCTGGAGCTGTATCCGCTGCGCCTCCTGGCCGACGTCGTGGTCGACACCTCGCTGACCAACCCGCAGGACCTGCGGCGCCTGATCGAGGGGCATTTCGGCCTCGACACCGCGCCCGGCCTGTACGTCACGGTGATGTCGTTCTCGTTCAAGCGCGGCCTGCCGCGCGAGGCCGACCTGGTGTTCGATGTCCGCTTCCTCGACAACCCGCACTGGGTGCCGGACCTGCGGCCGCAGACCGGGCAGGACCCGGCGGTGCAGGCGATGATCCGGCGCGACGCCCAGTTCGACCCGTTCATGACCTCGCTGTTCGGCCTGCTCGAACCGCTGCTGCCGCGCTACAACCGCGAGGGCAAGAGTTACCTCACCATCGCCGTCGGCTGCACCGGCGGCAAACATCGATCGGTGTTCGTGGCGGAAACGCTCGCGGCCTGGCTGGACGGCCAGGGCACTCGACGCGGGCTGGTCCATCGCGACATGCCGACGTAAGGGCTGACAGGAAGGCGTCCGGAACGACATGACCACCCACCCGATGATCGGCATGGTCCTCGTGACCCATGGTCGCCTCGCCGACGAGTTCGTCGCGGCGATGGAGCATGTGGTGGGCGCCCAGCCCCAGGTCGCCACGGTCTGCATCGGGCCCGAGGACGACATGGAGCAGCGCCGGGCCGAGATCATGGACAAGGTGTCCGCGGTCGATGGCGGCCGCGGCGTGGTGCTGCTGACCGACATGTTCGGCGGCACGCCGTCGAACCTGGCGATCTCGATCCTGGACCGCGCCAATGTCGAGGTGATCGCCGGCATCAACCTGCCGATGCTGATCAAGCTGGCCTCGGTGCGCAAGACCGACACCCTGACCGACGCCGTGACCGCCGCCCGCGAGGCCGGCCAGAAATACATCAGCGTGGCCTCGGCCCTGCTGAAGCCGGAAAAGCGCAAATGAGCGGGCCGGTGTCCCCGGACGCTGCCATGGACCGCCTGACGCGCACGGTCACGATCCGCAACCAGCGCGGCCTGCACGCCCGGGCGGCGGCCAAGTTCGTCAAGCTGGTGGCCGAGTTCGACGCCGAGATCTGGGTCGAGCGCAACGGCACCGAGGTCGGCGGCCAGTCGATCATGGGGCTGATGATGCTGGCGGCCGGGCCCGGCACGGACATCGCCATCGCCGCGGCCGGGCGGCAGGGGGCGGAAGCCCTGGCGGCGCTCGTCTCCCTGGTCGAGCGCGGCTTCGACGAGGACTGATCCTATGGCGACCCGGATCGCCGACCTCCCTGAATCGAAGCCCAGCCGGGAGATCGTGCTGAGCGGCCTCGCCGTCTCCGGCGGCGTCGCCATCGGCCCGGCCCATCTGATCGAGAGCGGCTTCGAGCAGGTGCCGGAGTACCGGCTGGAGGAGGCCGACTTGGCTGGCGAGCGCGAGCGCTTCGGCGAGGCGCTGGCCAAGTCGCGGCGCCAGATCAAGAAGCTGAAGGCCAAGGCCCAGGCGCTGCCGGAGCAGGCGGCCGAGGATATCGGCTACCTGCTGGACGCCCATGCTGCGATCCTGTCCGGCTCGCGCCTGTTGCGCGGGGTCGAGACCCGCATCACCGAGGAGCGGGTCAACGCCGAATATGCGGTGCAGTCGGAGATCGGGTCGATCGCCGCCCAGTTCGCGGCGATGGACGACAGCTACCTGGCCAGCCGCATCGACGACATCCGCGAGGTCGGGTCCCGGCTGATCCGCAACCTGACCAAGCGCCAGTTCCAGGCCTTGGCCGGCCTGCCCGAGGGCAGCATCATCCTGGCCGAGGAGATCACCCCCGCCGACACCGCGCTGATGGACCCGCGCCGGGTGATGGGCTTCGCCGCCGCCCTCGGCGGCGCCCAGGGCCACACCGCGGTGATGGCGCGGTCGCTCGGCCTGCCGGCGGTGCTGGGCGTGCCGGGCCTGCTGGCCGGGGTCCGCGCCGGCCAGACCGTGATCGTCGACGGCACCGCCGGACAGGTGATCATCGACCCGACGCCGGAGACCCTGTCCGCCTACCGCATCCGGCGCGACCTGGCGCGGGCCGACCGCAAGCAGCTCGAGGCCCTGATCGGCCTGCCGTCGCGCAGCCGCGACGGCGTCGACGTCACCCTGTCGGCCAATGTCGAGCTGGCGCGCGACGTGGAGGTGGCGACCGAGCTGAACGCCGCCGGGGTCGGCCTGCTGCGCACCGAGTTCATGTTCATGAACCGGGACGATCTGCCGGGCGAGGAGGAGCAGTATTCGATCCTGCGCGGCATGGTCGAGGGCATGGCCGGCAAGACGGTGACGATCCGCACCCTCGACCTCGGCGGCGACAAGATCGCGTCGGCCCTCGGCGGCCGCTTCGCCGAGACTGCCAACCCGTCGCTCGGCCTGCGCGCCATCCGGCTGTCGCTGAAGGAGCCGAAGCTGCTGGAGGCGCAGCTGGCGGCGATCCTGCGGGCCGGCGCGCATGGGCCGATCCGGGTGCTGCTGCCGATGATCACCACCATCGGCGAGGTCCGCGCGGTCAAGGCGGCGCTGGACCGGACGATGCGGCGGCTGAAGCGGCGCCGGGTGCCGGTACCGGCGGCGATGCCGCCGCTCGGGGTGATGATCGAGGTGCCGGGTGCGGCGCTGATCGCCGACGCCCTGGCGCGCGAGGTCGACTTCTTCGCCATCGGCACCAACGACCTGGTGATGTACACGCTGGCCGCCGACCGCGGCGATGAGGCCGTGTCCCATCTCTACGACCCGCTGCACACCTCGGTGCTGCGGCTGGTGCAGTTCACGGTCGAGGCGGCGCTGCGGGCCCGCATCCCGGTCAGCGCCTGCGGCGAGATCGCCGGCGACCCGCGCTTCACCGCGCTCCTGATCGGTCTCGGCATCCGCGACCTGTCGATGGCGCCGCTGCGGCTCTTGGAGGTCAAGCGCCGGATCCTGACGCTGGACAGCGTCGCCGCCGCCCGCCGCGCCCGGATGATGCTGGACCAGACCGATTCCGGCCGGATCGCCGCATTGCTCGACGATTTCAACGAGGGTGGGTAGAGAGCGGCCGATGAAGGTCCTGGTCACCGGCAGTTCCGGCCATCTCGGCGAGGCGCTGGTCCGCAGCCTGCGGGACCGGGGGCATGAGGCCATCGGCCTCGACGTGCTGCCGGGGCCGTTCACGGCCCGGGTCGGCTCGGTCGCCGATCGCGCCGTCGTGCGCCGGGCCATGGCCGGGGCGCAGGCGGTGCTGCACGCCGCCACGCTGCACAAGCCGCATGTCGCCACCCATGGCCGGCAGGACTTCGTCGACACCAACGTCACCGGCACGCTGAATCTGCTGGAGGAGGCGACGGCCGCCGGCATCGGCGCCTTCGTCTTCACCAGCACCACCAGCGTGTTCGGCGACGCGCTGGTGCCGCCCCCGGAGGCCCCGGCCGCCTGGGTGACCGAGGCGGTCGTGCCGGTGCCGAAGAACATCTACGGCGTCACCAAGGCCGCAGCCGAGGATCTGTGCCAGCTGTTCCACCGCAACCAGGGGCTGCCCTGCCTGGTCCTGCGCACTTCGCGCTTCTTCCCCGAGGCCGATGACGACGGCACAAAGCGCGCCGCCTATGCCGACGACAACCTGAAGGCCAACGAATATCTGTTCCGGCGGGTCGACATCGAGGACGTGGTCGACGCCCATCTGCTGGCGTTGGAGAAGGCGCCGGCGATCGGCTTTGGCCGCTACATCGTCAGCGCCACCACGCCGTTCCGGCCGGAGGACCTGGCGGAGTTGCGGCGCGATGCCCTGGCGGTGGTGCGGCGGCGGGTCCCCGGGCACGAGGCCGAATATGCTCGGCGCGGCTGGCGGATGCTGCCGAGCGTCGACCGGGTCTATGTCAACGACCGGGCCCGCGCCGAGCTGGGTTGGCAACCGCGCCACGACTTCCAGGCCGTGATCGAGCGGTTGCAGGCGGGCGGCGGGCTGTGGAGCCCGCTGGCCCGGCTGGTCGGGGCGAAGGGCTACCATGCAGAGACCTTCGCCGAAGGCCCCTACCCGGTGGGCTGATCGGCGAATCGCGAATTACACGCATTCTCTGTATTGCAATACATAATATTTTATACAAAACTGGGCGATGCCGACTCGTCGTGGGAAGTGGCATGCAAGGGATCGTTCATATCACGCCGGCGATCTGGCTCCGGAATGGGGAGCGGTCACTGGTCTGCCTGGGCGATGCCGACGATCTCGCCGACTGGCTGGGGCGAACATGCGCCCTGCTGATGCGGACCGCGACCGTCGGAGACCGCCAGATCCTGGAGCTCGAGGGCTTGCTGGCCCGGGTGGAGGCGGTGATCGACGCCGGCGACCCCTATCTGCCGGCTGAGCTTCGCCGGGACATCGTGGCCACCGTCGCCCGGCTGAACGGCGTGCTGGTGACCGCCGCCGTGCCGGACGACGGCGGATCCGCCCTGGTGTCGCGGACCGCTTCCCCGCCTGCGCCGGGCAGGACCAACGCGGCGCGGCAGCACGGCCATCCGCTGCTGCGGCTGCACAGCGTCACCGCCGCCGGACGGCGAGGGCCGTAGCCAGCCCGGCTAGACCCGCACCGCCCGGGCCGAAGCCGCCGTCGCGACCAGCAGCGCCGCCACGATTCCCAGCGCCGCCGGCAGGCCGAGATGGTCGGCGATGAAGCCGATCGCCGCCGGCCCGACCAGGATGCCGCAATAGCCGAGCGTGGCGATGGTCGAGATCGCCAGCCCGGGCGCCATGCCCGGCACCCGGCCGGCGGCGCTGAACAGCACCGGCACGACATTGGCGGCGCCCACCCCGACCAGGGCGAAGCCGATCAGCCCGGCCGCCGGCCAGGGCACCAGGATCGCCAGCAGGAAGCCGGCCGCCGCCAAAGCGGAGCCGAACCGGACCACGGTCTCGCCGCCGAAGCGGCTGGTGATGCCGTCGCCGGCCAGCCGCATCACCGCCATCGCCACCGCGAACATGGCATAGCCGAGCCCGGCCACGGCCGGGTCCTGGCCGCGGGCCTCATGCAGGAACACGGCGCTCCAGTCCAGCACCGCGCCTTCTGCCTGGAACAGCACGAAGGTCAGCAGGCCGAGCACCAGCACCAGGCCGCGCGGCAGGGTGAAGCGCATCCCGGCCTGGGCGGCGCCGCGCTCCGGCGGCAGCATCGACCCGGCCTGGGCGACCAGCAGCGCCAGCATCACGCCGCTGACCACCAGGGCCACGGTCAGGGGCGACAGGCCGAGGCCGAGCAGCAGGCTGGCGCCGCCGGCGCCGAGCAGCCCGCCGACGCTGAACATGCCGTGGAAGGAGGACATCAGCGGCCGGCCGCCGCGCGCCTCGACCGCCGCGGCCTGGACGTTCATGGCCACGTCCATCGACCCGGTGGCGGCGCCGAACAGGAACAAAGCGAGGCCGAGCATGAGGGCATCCGGCGCCAGGATGATCAGTGGCAGCGACAGGCAGATCACCAGCCCGCCGAGCGCCGTGATCAGCCGGCTGCTGAAACGGGCGGCCAGGAAGCCCGCCAGCGGCATCGCCACCATCGCCCCGGCGCCCATGCCGAGCAAGGCGAGGCCGAGCACGCCGTCGTCGATGCCGAGCCGGGCCTTGGCCAGCGGCACCTGCGGCGCCCAGCTGGCAGTGACGGTGCCGCAGATCAGGAACATGGCGCGGGTGGCGAGGCGCGCGCCGCGAAGATCGGCGATCTTGCCCTCGGCGAAACTGGTCATATCGGCTCCGGTCAGGCGAGGATCAGGGTGAGGCCGGCCTGGCGATAGGCGGCGAGGAGGGCGGCGTCGGCCGACCGTTCGGTGATCAGCGCGTTCAGCCGCCCGACCGGCAGGATCGGGAACGGGGCGGCGGTGCCCAGCTTGTCGGCGGTGACGGCGGCGGCGACCCGGCCGGCGCACGCGACCATGCGGCGCTTCACCAGCGCCTCCTCATGATCCATGCCGCCGAGCCCGGCCTCGACGTCGAGGCTGCACACCCCGAGCAGGCAGAGATCGGCGCGCAGGCCGTCGAGCGCGGCCAGCACCGAGGTGCCGACGGTGGCCTGGTCGGCCTTGTCGACCCGGCCGCCGAGCAGCACCACCTCGACCGCCGGGTGCCGGGTCAGGGCCAGCGCCGCCGGCAGGTTCGGGGTGACGATGGTACAGCGCAGGTCGGGCGGCAGGGCCTCGGCCACCGCCAGCATGGTGGTGCCGCCGTCGAGCAGCACCACCTCGCCCGGGCGGATCAGCCCGGCCGCCACCCGGCCGAGCGCGGCCTTGGCCTCCGGCCGCTCGGTCGCCCGGGTGGCGAAGCTGCCGGTGGCCGGGGTCAGCGGCAGCGCCCCGCCATGGACGCGGCGCACCGCCCCGGCACGGGCGAGGTCGTTGAGGTCGCGCCGGATCGTGTCCTCGGACACGCCGAGCACGGCGCTGGCCGCAGTGGCCAGGATCTTGCCGTCGAGGGCGAGCAGGTCGAGGAGGCGCTTGCGCCGTTCCTCCGGCAGCAGGATGTCGGTCATGGGCGTTGCCTGGTTTTGCCCGATCATGCACGATCAGGCAGAAACGCGCAACAGACGGCAGCGAACTTTCCTAGGCTCCGGTGTCTGCTCCCGCGGCCTCGACCCAGGGACCAAATCAAACATATAAAGATGTCTTTATGCTTGTGGCGGACGGGCCCGGCTGCTACACCCTGCGGCAATTCCGCTTTGCCTCGAGGAGCATCCGATGCCCGACGCCGCCACCTTCACCGACTACAAGGTCAAGGATCTCAGCCTCGCCGATTGGGGCCGCAAGGAGATCGCGATCGCCGAGACCGAGATGCCCGGCCTGATGGCGCTGCGGGCGGAGTTCGGCGCGTCGCAGCCGCTGAAGGGCGCCCGCATCGTCGGCTGCCTGCACATGACCATCCAGACCGCGGTGCTGATCGAGACGCTGACGGCGCTGGGCGCCACGGTGCGCTGGTCGTCCTGCAACATCTTCTCGACCCAGGACCAGGCCGCCGCGGCGGTCGCCGCCGCCGGCGTCCCGGTCTTCGCCTGGAAGGGCGAGACCGAGGAGGAGTTCTGGTGGTGCATCGAGCAGACCCTGCGCGGCCCGGGCGGCTGGACCCCGAACATGATCCTGGACGATGGCGGCGACGTCACCCAGATCATGCACGACAAGTATCCGGAGATGCTGGCCGAGGTTCGCGGCCTGTCCGAGGAGACGACCACGGGCGTGCACCGCCTGTATGAGATGATGAAGAAGGGCACCCTCAAGGTCCCCGCCATCAACGTCAACGACAGCGTCACCAAGTCGAAGTTCGACAACCTGTATGGCTGCCGCGAGAGCCTGGTCGACGGCATCAAGCGCGCCACCGACGTGATGATGGCCGGCAAGGTTGCGGTCGTCGCCGGCTACGGCGATGTCGGCAAGGGCTCGGCCGCCTCGCTGCGCAGCCAGGGCGCCCGGGTCATGGTCACCGAGATCGATCCGATCAACGCCCTGCAGGCGGCGATGGAAGGCTATCAGGTCGTGACAATGGACGAGGCGGCGCCGATCGGGGACATCTTCGTCACCGCGACCGGCAATGTCGACGTCATCACGCTCGACCACATGCGGGCGATGAAGGACCGCGCCATCGTCTGCAACATCGGCCACTTCGACAGCGAGATCCAGATCGACGGCCTCCGCAACTACAAGTGGGAGGAGGTCAAGCCGCAGGTCGACGAGGTGGTGTTCCCGGACGGCAAGCGCCTGATCGTCCTGGCCCAGGGCCGGCTGGTCAACCTGGGCTGCGGCACCGGCCACCCGAGCTTCGTGATGTCGGCCAGCTTCACCAACCAGGTGCTGGCGCAGATCGAGCTGTGGCAGAACCACGCCAACTACGAGCGCAAGGTCTACGTGCTGCCGAAGCACCTCGACGAGAAGGTCGCGGCGCTGCACCTGGACAAGATCGGCGCCAAGCTGACCCAGCTGACGCCAAAGCAGGCCGAGTATATCGGCGTGCCGACGCAGGGCCCGTACAAGCCGGACCACTACCGCTACTGATCACCCCTCCGGGGTTTCGATCGAGACCAGCCCCCGCCCTCCGGCGGGGGCTTTTTCGTTGTGCGTGGGGACACCGGCGGCTGGCCGCTTCCAGACGGTCCCAAAACTCAACATACTTGAGACAAATCCTGAAGCTTTCACATATATTGTCTTATCCGGATAAGTTTTGAAAATCTCATTCCCGATAATCGAGGTAATCATGGCTGCTTTCTCAGGAACTCCCTTCGACGACATCCTGCCGGGGAGCGGCGAGAGCAACGACGGCAACGACGTCATGGTCGGTCTGGAGGGGAACGATCGAATCGATGGAGGTTTGGGCAATGATGTCTGCGACGGCGGTCCAGGGGCCGATATCATCCAAGGCGAAGCCGGCAACGACTCCGTCGAGGGCGGATCCGAGGACGACATCATCTATGGCGGCGGTGGCGATGACGATCTGAGCGGTGGCGCCGGCGCCGACACCCTGATCGGCAATGGCGGCGACGACACCTATACCGTCGATGCCGCTGGCGACACGGTCACTGAGTCTTCGGCCTCGGAGGGCGCCGATACGGTCAGGTCCAGCGTGTCATACACCCTGCCGCAATTCGTCGAGCGGCTGATCCTGATCGGCAGTTGGAACACCAGCGCGACCGGCGGCGGCAATGCCGACACCCTGATCGGCAATGTCGGCGCCAACACACTGACCGGCAATGGCGGGGCCGATTTCCTGTCCGGCGGCAACGGCAACGACGTGCTGCGGGGAGGGGCCGGCGCGGATATCCTCGACGGCGGCAACGGCATCGATGCCGTCACCTACACCGAGACCAGCGGGGTGGGCGTGGTCGTGGATCTCGCCACCGGGTTCGGCTTCCTCGGCGCCCAGGGCGACAGCTACAGCAGCATCGAGAACGTCAACGGCGGCAACGGCGACGACACCATCATCGGCACCTCGGCGGACAATGTGCTGAACGGCTGGTTCGGCAAGGATCAGTTGACTGGCGGCGGCGGGGCCGACCGCTTCGTCTTCTCGGCTGCCGCGGCCACCGCCGCTGCCGACCGGATCACCGATTTCAGCCAAGCCCAGCACGACGTCATCGACTTGTTGCAGATCGATGCCAACGTCGAGGCTGCCGGGGATCAGGCCTTCATCCTGATCGGCAGCGGTCCCTTCACCGGCCAGGCCGGCGAACTGCGCTACGATTTCGGCGGCGGCGGCACCCTCATCGCCGGCGACGTCGACGGCAACGGCAGCTCCGACTTTTACATCCGGCTGGTCGGAACCATCGGCCTGACCGCCGCCGATTTCGCGCTCTAGCCCTGCGGCCCGCCAATACTGAACCCTCATTCCAGCCAGCGAGACAGTCATGACCATATTCACGGGCACCAGCGGCGACGACATCCTGCCGCCGATCGGCCAGAACAACAGCGGCGATGACACATTCTATGGCCTGGCCGGGGCTGACCAGATTTCTGCCGGCATCGGCAACGACATCGTCTATGGCGGCTCCGAGGCCGACGTCATCGACGGCGGCGGCGGCGATGATTTTCTCAGCGGCGGCACCGGCGACGATACCCTGATCGGCAATTTCGGCGACGACACCTACATCGTCGATTGGCACGGCGACACGGTCACGGAATATTCGGCCTCGGACGGCACCGACACGATCTATTCCGCCGTGTCCTACACGCTGCCGCAACATGTCGAGCGCCTGATCCTGACCGGCAGTTGGAACACCAGCGCCACCGGCGGCGAGGGCGCCGACATCCTGGTTGGCAATTCGGGCGCCAACACCCTGACCGGCAACGGCGGCGCCGACTTGCTGTCCGGCGGCGACGGCAACGACGTGCTGCGCGGAGGGGCCGGACCGGATGCCTATGACGGCGGCAACGGCATCGACGCCATCACCTACACCGAGAGCGGCATGGGCGTGTACGTGAATCTCACCACCGGGCTCGGCCTCTGGGGCGCGCTAGGCGAGACCTTCACCAGCATCGAGAACGTCAACGGCAGCAGCGGCAACGATCAACTCGACGGCGACTCGGGGGACAATGTGTTGAACGGCTGGGCCGGCAAGGACACGCTCACTGGCGGCGGCGGGGCCGACCGCTTCGTCTTCTCCTCCCTTGTCCACACCGTCGTCGGCGCCGCCGACTCGATCACCGATTTCGACCGCGCCCAAGGCGATCTCATTGATCTGTCGCAGATCGACGCCGACACGACGGTGGCGGGGAATCAGGCCTTCACCTTCATCGGCACGGGCCTCTACACCGGCCAGGCCGGCGAACTGCGCTATGCTCATGTCTACCCTGGCAATCACACCATTGCCGGCGACGTCAACGGCGACGGCATCTCCGATTTCCACATCTCCATGTGGTTTATCTCCGGTCTCGTGGCGGGTGATTTCGTCCTGTAGCTGCCGGCGGCCCGTCGGTCGTCGGATGCCGCCAGAGACCAGCCCCCCGCCCTCCGGCGGGGGCTTTTTCGTTGTGCACGGCAGGCGGCCGGAATCCTCAGTTTTAACATATTTAAAACAAACCCCGGCCCTTCCGCCGGATATACTTTCAGGCTCTTGCCAAATATTGAAACGTTATTCCTAACCAGCGAGACAACCATGACCATATTCACAGGCACCAGCGGCGACGACAGTCTGCCGCCGCCTATGGGCGACAACAGCGGCAACGACACCTATTTCGGCCTGGCCGGGGCCGACTACATCTCTGCCGGCGCTGGCGACGATATCGTCTATGGCGGCTCCGAGGTCGACTACATCGATGGCGGCGGCGGCGACGACTATCTCGACGGCGGCACCGGCGCCGATTCCCTGATCGGCAATTTCGGCGACGACACCTATATCGTCGACAACGCCGGCGACACGGTCACCGAATACTCGGCCATGGACGGCACCGACACGATCTATTCCAGCGTCTCCTACACCCTGCCGCAATATGTCGAGCGGCTGATCCTGACCGGCGGCTTCAACCTGAGCGGGACCGGCGGTAGTGGCGCCGACACCCTGATCGGCAATTCCGGCGCCAACACCCTGACCGGCAATGGCGGGGCCGATTTCCTGTCCGGCGGCGACGGCAACGACGTGCTGCGCGGAGGGGCCGGCATGGACGTCCTCGACGGCGGCAACGGCGTCGACGCGGTCACCTACACCGAGAACGAGGTGGCCGTGACCGTGAACCTGGCCACCGGCGTCGGCAGCGGCGGCAACGCCCAGGGCGACAGCTATGTCAGCATCGAGAACGTCAACGGCAGCACCGTCGGCGACATCATCATCGGCAATGCGGTCGCCAATGTGCTGAACGGCTGGGCCGGCAAGGATACCCTGACCGGCGGCGGCGGGGCCGACACTTTCGCCTTCTCCCAGGCCAGCCACAGTGTCGTCGGCGCCAATGCCGATCGGATCACCGATTTCAGCCATGCCCAGGGCGACCGCATCGACCTGTCGGCGATCGACGCCGACACGACGCTGGCGGGCAACCAGGCCTTCACCTTCATCGGCACCGCGCTCTACAACGGCGACGCGGGAGAGTTGCGCTATTCCGTCGCCGGAGGCGTCACCACCGTCGCCGGCGACGTCAACGGCGACGGCATCTCCGACTTCCACATCCAGCTGACCGGCGCCATCGCCCTGGTGGCCGCCGACTTCGTGCTTTAGCCGGGCGATCGTCAGTCGGTCGTCGGGATGCCGTCGAAGTCGCTCTCGACCGACAGGTCGTTCTGGTCGGCGCAGGTGAAGCGGGCCGAGCCGGCGAGCGGGTCCAGCCCCGTCAGGGTCAGGGTGCCGCTCGCCGACTGGTCGCAGCCGTCGATCGAGCCGTCGCCAGCCTCCAGGCTGAAGGAGACGCCGTAATCGGTCGCCGATTTGTCGGCCGCCACTGCCTGGGAGAACGGCTTCAGGTCGTGCGCGCCGAGGGTGGTGTCCTTCGGCAGCGCCACCACAACGGCGCCGACCGGCATCATCTGCTTGGTGCCGTGGACGTCGCGCTCCTGCTCCAGATACAGCAGCAGCAGACGGCTGCCGGCGGCCTGGCGCTTGGCCGAGCCGGTGCCGGTGATGGTGGCGTTGACCGGCGCGCCGACCTCGGTGCTGACCCGGCCCGGGCCGGCGGAGGCAGCCGCCGGCTCGGGCGGCACCACCTGGTTCGGATCGACCGGCACCGCGTCGAAGGTCAGCGACAGCGTCGCCTCCGACGAATCGCGGCAGGTGAAGTTCAGCGTGCCGGCGAAGGGCGAGACGGCGGAGATCTCCACCATCCCCTGCGGCACCAGCCGGCAGTCGCGCACCCGCGACCCGTCGGCGCCGATGGCGAGGTAGAGCGCGCCGGCCGCCTTGCCGTCCTTGTCGTGCCGGGCCGAATCGTAGCTGCCGACCGGGAGGTCGCCCGGCGCGACATCGGCCGGCAGCAGCAACTGGATCTGGCGGGCGCGGATCACCCCCTCGCCGGTCGCGGTCATGCCGAGGATGAAACGGCCGCGGTCGTCCTTCACCACGGCCGCGAAGCCTTCGATGGTCTCGGTCTCGCCGCCGGTGCCGGCGACCGTGCCGCGGAAGGTGCCGAGGGTCTGGTCGGCCGCCGCCGCGGGCACGGCCGGCAGCAGCAGAAGGGCGAAGGCGAGACGGCGCAGCATGATCACTTCCCGGTGGTCCGGCCGCACCCTACACGCTGCGGCAGTGCTGCGCCTCCCCGCCATCGCGTCGCAGGCCGTCAGGCGGAGAGATGCGCCTCCAGCGCCGCCAGGGCCTCCGGCATGTCAGCACGGCCGAAGCCGATGCGGAACCGGTCCCCCGGCACCGGGCCGAGGGCGGAGCGGTAGACCCGAGCCGGCAGCAGCAGCACGCCCGAGCGTTCGACCAGGTCGTCGGCGAAGGCGTCCACCCCCTCAGCCCCGAGATAGCGCGGGAAGGCGATGCAGCCGGCGGCGGGCACCTGCCATTCGAACCGGTTGGCGTGGCGGGCGAAGAAGGCGTCGAGCAGCGGCAGGTTGGCGGCAACCAGGGCCCGGCTGCGGGCCACCAGATGCTCGCGGGCGCCGATCGCGATCTCGCCCAGCGCCTCGCTCGGGGCCGGGGCGCAGAGGGTGGTGTAGTCCTTCTGCCGCACGATCCGGCGCAACAGCTCGCGGTCGCGGCAGGCGACCCAGCCGAGGCGAAGCCCCGGCAGGCCATAGGTCTTGGACAGCACCCCGACCGACAGGGCGCGCTCATACAGCTCGACCGCCGGCGGCAGGCGTTCATCCTCGCGCCGCTCCAGCCCGCGATAGACCTCGTCCGACAGGATCCAGATCCCGCGCGACCGGGCGAGCTCGATGATCGCGTCGAACACCGGCTGCGGCGGCAGGTAGCCGGTCGGGTTGTGCGGCACGTTCAGGATGATGGCTTTGGTGTTCGGCCGCAGCGCCGCCGCGATCCGCTCCGGGTCGAGCGACCAGCCGCAATCCGACTCCGGAGCGGGGTCGAGCGGCACGCCGGTGACGGCGCAGATGCCGGCGGCCACGGCCTCGAGCGACTGGTAGTTCGGGATCAGCGTCACCGCATGGTCGTCCGGGCCCAGCAGCGCCCGCACCGACTGGAAGATCGCCTCCCCCGCCCCGACCGTGACCGCGACGTCGTCGGCCTCGAGCCCGGCATACATGCCGGCGATGGCGGCCCGCAGCGTCGGCGCCCCGGCGGTCTCGGTGTAGCCGAGCCACAGCCGGTCCCAGGCCTCGCGCTGCTGCGGCGTGCCGAGGGCCAGGAGATCGGTCAGCGTCAGCGACTGCATGTCGGAGGCGCAGAGATTGTGGCGGGCGGTGAACTCCCAGCGCGCGAAATAGGCTTCGAGCGCGAATTCGGGCAGCGACATCGGGATCTCCTCAGGCGGTCCGGGCCGCAGCCCGGTCGGCATACAGGGTGGCGCGGGAGATGCCGAGCTGGGCCGCGACATAGGCGGCGGCGTGGCGCATCTCCAACAGGCCTTCGGCGTCGATCGCGGCGACCAGCGCGATGCGCCCGCCACGGTCGAGCCGGTCGGCGGACAGGCCCGCGGCGGCGAGTCGTTCGCGCAGGATCAGGTTGATCGCCTCGCGCCAGTCGCGCCGGAACAGCGGCTCCGGCCGCGGCGCCGGCGGCGGGAACAGCCCGGCCAGCAGCCGGGCGGCGGCATCGACCCGGCCGAGGCCGAGATTGACGCAGAGCAGCCCGGCGGGGCGGCCGTCGTCGCCCGGCAGCACGGCGCTGACCGAGCGGATGCGGTCGCCGGACGACCCGGCCTTCTCATAGGGGCCGAGCACGCTGCGGCCGGGCGCCAGGTCGCCCTCCTCCAGGTCCAGCAGCGACGGGTCGCCGGCCTGGCGGCGCGACAGCGGGTTGACGATCCGCAAGATCCGGTCGGTGGCGAGGTCGTGCAGCACCACCTCGGCCTCAGGGCCGAGCAAGGCGGCGATCGCTTCGGCGACCGCGTCGTATCGCGACATCCATTCCATACGAATTGTCTAGATCAGACAGTTCGTATGAGTCTAGCACGGAGATTGATCCCGCTCCATCGCCGAATTGTTCGGGACAATGTTCCGATTGTATCGACCTCGTGGCCACGCCACTGTGCGGCCATGACGCCCGAGCTGCTCTCCTCCTTCGTCCTGTTCGCCTTCGTCACCTCGATCACGCCGGGGCCGAACAACATCATGCTGACCGCCTCCGGCCTCAGCTTCGGTTTTCGTCGCACGGTGCCGCACATGGTCGGCATCGCCGCCGGCTTCACGGTGATGGTGGCCGCGGTCGGGCTGGGGCTGGGCGCCGCCTTTGCCGCCTGGCCGCTGCTGTACGAGCTGCTGAAATACGGCGGCGCCGCCTATCTGCTGTATCTCGCCTGGAAGATCGCGCGGTCCGGGCCGATCTCGGCCGGCGGCGAGGCCGGGCGCCCGATGACCTTCCTGGAGGCCGCGGCATTCCAGTGGATCAACCCCAAGGCCTGGGTGATGGCGGTGGGCGCCATCGCCACCTACACGCCGCAGGCGGGGTTCCTGGGCAACCTGGCGATCGTCACCGTGGTCTTCGGTCTGGTTAACCTGCCCAGCGTCGGCTGCTGGGCCCTGTTCGGCACGGCGCTGCGTCGGGTGCTGCACGCCCCGGCCGCCGTCCGCGCCTTCAACCTCGGCATGGCCCTGCTGCTGGTCGCCTCGCTGTACCCGATCGCGGCGGAGCTGTTAGGCTGACGGCACGCCCGAGGTGGTCGAGTATTCGAAATGCAGCACCTCGCCCGGATGGGCGAGCGGATGGATCGCATGGGCGGCCGAGGCTGCCTCGGCGAAGCCGGTCAGGATCAGCTTCAGCTTGTGCGGGTAGGTGGCGATGTCGCCGACGGCGAAGATGCCGGGCGCGCTGGTCGCCGCCGTCGCCTGGTCGATGGCGATATGGTGCTTGTCCAGCGCCAGGCCCCAATCGGCGATCGGCCCGAGATTCATCGACAGGCCGAAGAACGGCAGCAGCACATCGGCCTCCAGCCGCCGCACCTCGCCGTCCAGCGTCGCCACCGTGACGGCGGAGAGCTGGCCGCCCGCCCCCTCCAGCCCGTGCAGCTGGTAGGGCGTCACCAGCTCGATCTTTCCCGCCTCGGCCAAAGCGTGCAGCTTGGCGACGCTGTCGGGGGCACCGCGGAACTTGTCGCGCCGGTGCACCACCAAGACCTTGGCGGCGATGTCGGCCAAGAGGATCGACCAGTCCAGCGCGCTGTCGCCGCCGCCGGCCACCACCACCCGCTTGCCGCGCAGCGCCTCCTTCCGCGTCACCATGTAGAAGACCGACCGGTTCTCATAGGCCTCGATCCCGGCCAGCGGCGGCCGGTTCGGGCCGAAGGCGCCGACCCCGGCGGCGACGATCACCGCCGCGGCGTCGATCTGCGTGCCGGCGCTGGTGCCGACCAGCCAGCGGCCGTCCGGCTGGCGCGCCAGGGTCTCGACCCGCTGGCCGAGATGGTAGACCGGGGCGAAGGGTGCGGCCTGCGCCACCAGCCGGTCGATCAGCTCCGCCGCCTCGATCCGCGGCTGGCCCGGGATGTCGTAGATCGGCTTTTCCGGGTAGAGGGCGGCGCATTGCCCGCCCTGGACGTCGAGCACGTCGACGACATGGCATTTCATCTTCAGCATGCCGCATTCGAACACCGCGAACAGCCCGACCGGGCCGGCCCCGATGATGGCGACGTCGGTGCGGTGTGGGGTCGGCATAGCTGTCCTCCGGTGATCGAGACCCTCATGGGATAGCCGGTTCCGCGCCGCGGTGCACGGGGGTGACGCAGCGGACAGGCTGTGCGAACAATCGGCCGATGTTCCGATTCACCCTCGACCTGCCCGACGAAGCCGCGACCGCAGCCCTGGCGGCGCGGCTGGCGGCGCTGCTGCGGCCCGGCGACATCGTCCTTCTCGCCGGCGACCTGGGCGCCGGCAAGTCCTTCCTGGCCCGCGCCCTGATCCGCGCTGCGGCGGACGAGCCGGAGCTGGAGGTGCCGAGCCCGACCTTCACCCTGGTCCAGTCCTACGACCTGCCGGCCGGCCTGCTGTGGCATTTCGACCTGTACCGGCTGGCGGCGCCGGAGGAGGTGCTGGAGCTGGGCTGGGACGAGGCGCGGCTGGGCATCTGCCTGGTGGAATGGCCGGACCGGCTGGGCCCGCTGGCCCCGGCCGACCGGCTGAAGATCGAGCTGGCGCACGGCCCGGGCGACGGGCGCATCGCCACCATCATCGGCCTGGGCGGCCGCGGCGCGGCCCTGGCCCGGGCCCTGCGCGAGGGTGCATGACCCCGCGGGTGTTCACCATCCCGGCCGGCGGCGGCGTGGCCGACGCGCTGGCCCGCGGCCTGCTGGCCCAAGCCGCGGGCGATCCGCTGGCCTTGGGCGCCATGACCGTGCTGCTGCCGAACCGGCGGGCCGGCACCACCTTGCGCGACGCCTTCCTGCGCGCGGCCGAGGGCAGGCCGCTGCTGCTGCCCCGGCTGCTGCCGGTCGGCGACATCGATGCCGACGCGCTGGGCCTGGCGGCCGGCGAGACCCCGGCGGTGGCCGAGGCGCTGGAACTGCCGCCGGCGATCGCGCCGCGGCAACGGCAGATCCTGCTGGCCCGGCTGGTCCTGGCCCGGAAGGACCAGGAGGTCGGCGCCGACCAGGCGATGCATCTGGCGGCGGCGCTGGCCCGGCTGCTCGACGAGGTGCAGGCCGAGGGGCTGGGCTTCGACCGGCTGGACGGGCTGGTGCCGGCGGAGCTGGCCGAGCACTGGCAGGAGACGCTGAGGTTCCTCGGCATCGTCACCACCGCCTGGCCCGAGGTGCTGCGCGAGCTCGACGCGCTCGACCCGGCCGAATGGCGCGCCCGGCTGACCCGGGCCCAGGCCGAGGCCTGGCAGGCCGCGCCCCCGGCGGACCCGGTGATCGCGGTCGGCCTGCTGGGCACCAACCCGGCCGAGATCGCGCTGCTGCGCGTCGTCGCGGCGCTGCCGCAGGGCGCCCTGGTGCTGCCCGGGCTGGACCGCTTCATGGATGGCGAGAGCTGGGACCAGCTCGACGACGGCCACCCGCAGCAGCCGCTGAAGCGGATGCTGGAGGGGCTGGGCGTCGACCGCGCCGATGTCTCCGATTGGCCCGCCCCGTCGCCGGGCGGACCGGACCGCACCGTGCTGCTGCGCGAGGTGATGCGGCCCGCCGCCACCACCGATGCCTGGCGCAACCCGGCCGGGCTGGACGCCGCGGCGCTGGCCGGCCTGTCCCGGATCGACTGCGCCACGGCGCAGGAGGAGGCGGGCGTCATCGCCCTGCTGCTGCGCGAGGTGCTGGAGACGCCGGGCCGCACCGCCGCGCTGGTGACGCCGGACCGCGACCTGGCCCGCCGGGTGGCGGCACAGCTGACCCGCTGGCAGGTTGCGGTCGACGATTCGGCCGGCCGGCCGCTGGCCGACACCCCGGTCGGCGCCTATCTGCGGCTGGTCGGCGACGTCGCCTTCCGCGATGCCTCGCCGCTGTCGGTGCTGGCCCTGCTGAAGCATCCGCTGGCGGCCGGCGGCGAGCCGATCGGCCTGTTCCGCGAGGCGCTGCGCCGGCTGGAGCGCCAAGTGCTGCGCGGCCCGGCGCCGGAGGCCGGCCTCGCCGGACTGAAGGCGGCGCTGGCGGCCAGCGGCGCGGGGCCGTCGCTGGGCCGGTGGCTGGACAAGGTCGCCGACATCCTCGGTCCCTTCGTCGACGCGGTTCGCGCCGACGGCCAATCCCCGGCCGAGCTGCTGCGGCTGCACATCGAATGCGCCGAGGCCCTGGCCGCGACCGACGCCGAGCCCGGCCCTGCCCGGCTGTGGCGGGCCGAGGATGGCGAGGCGGCACAAGCCCTGGCCGAAGAGCTGCTGACCGGCTTCGACGGCTTCCCGGCGATCCCCGGTCCGGACTGGCCCGGCCTGTTCGAGGCGATGATGGACGGGGCGGTGGTGCGGCCGCGCTGGGGCCGGCACCCGCGGCTGGCCATCCTGGGCCCGGTCGAAGGCCGGATGGCGCGGTTCGACCGCATCGTGCTGGGCGGGCTGAACGAGGGCACCTGGCCGTCCGTGCCGGCCGCCGACCCCTGGCTGTCTCGGCCGATGCGGCGGGAGTTCGGCCTGCCGGCGCCGGAGCGGCGCATCGGCCTGGCCGCCAACGATTTCGCCCAGGCCGCCGCCGGCACCGAAGTCTTCCTGACCCGGGCCGAGAAGGTTGAGGGCACGCCGACCGTGCCGTCGCGCTGGCTGCTGCGGCTGCAGGCGGTGCTGGACGGCGCCGGCCTGGCCCTGGCGCCGCCGCAGCGCGACTGGCGCGCCCTCGCCCGACACATCGACCAGCCGGAGGCGGTGCGGCCGGTGGCGCCGCCCAAGCCCCGGCCGCCGGTCGCCGCCCGGCCACGACGCCTGTCGGTCACCCAGATCTCGGTCTGGATGCAGGACCCCTACGCCATCTACGCCCGGATGGTGCTGGGGCTGGAACGGCTGGACCCGATCGAGGCCGAGCCGGGGGCGGCCGAGCGTGGCACCGCGATCCACGACGCCCTGGCCGCCTTCCTGCAGGCCTATCCGGAGACGCTGCCGCCGGATGCGCTGGACCGGCTGCTGGCGCTGGGCCGGGCGGAGTTCGCGAAGCTGCCGCCGGGGCCGGATATCCGCACCTTCTGGTGGCCCCGCTTCGCCCGCATCGCCGCCTGGTTCGTCGAGACGGAGGCGCGGCTGCGCGCGGCCGGCCGGCGGGCGATCCTGACCGAGCAGAAGGGGCTGGTGACGCTGACCGCCCCGGCCGGCCCCTTCGCCCTGTCCGGCATCGCCGACCGCATCGATCAGGGCCCGGACGGGCTGGTGGTGGTCGACTACAAGACCGGCATCGTGCCGAGCAACCCGCAGATCCTGGCCGGGCACCAGCCGCAGCTGCCGCTGGAGGCGATGATGATCCGCGACGGCGGCTTCCCCGGCGTGCCCCAGGGCGTGCCGGTGGCCGGGCTGGAGCATTGGCGCCTGTCCGGCGCCGCCACGGCCGGAGAGATCAAGCCGGTGAAGCCGCCGGCCGAGAGCGATATCGCCGCCCTGGCGGAGCAGGCGCTGGCCGGGCTGCACGGGCTGGTCGCCCGCTTCGACCTGCCGGAGACGCCTTACCTGTCGCAGCCGCGCGGCCTGGCGCCGCGCTTCTCCGACTACGCCCATCTGGCGCGGGTCAAGGAATGGTCGGCAGGGGGCGGCGAGGAATGAGGATTGGAGGGTTCGGCTCGGGCGTTGGCCCCCCCCTCCCCCTACCCCCCTCCCGCAGGGGGAGGGGGGACTCGGTTGTGCTCACTGGCCACAGGCTGGGACCCATCACAATTTTGCCCCCCCTCCCCTTGCGGGAGGGGGTTGGGGGAGGGGGTTCGCGCCGAAGCTCCGGCCCCGAGGTCGCGCCATGAGCCTGATCCGTCCCGACCCGACCGCGACGCAGCGCGAGGCCTCCGACCCCGCGCACTCCGTCTGGGTCGGCGCCTCGGCCGGGACCGGCAAGACCAAGGTGCTGACCGACCGGGTGCTGCGGCTGATGCTGGCCGGCACCGCGCCCGACCGCATCCTGTGCATCACCTTCACCCGCGCCGCCGCGGCCGAGATGGCGAACCGCATCGCCGCCACGTTGGCACGATGGGCGACGATGCCGGACGACAGGCTCCAACTGGCCCTGGCCGACCTGATGGGCGCGCCGCCCGCCACCGCGGTGCAGACCGAGGCGCGGCGGCTGTTCGCCCGGGTGCTGGACGTGCCCGGCGGGATGCGGATCCAGACCGTGCACAGCTTCTGCCAGTCGCTGCTGCGCCGCTTCCCGGTCGAGGCCGGGCTGCCGCCGCAATTCGAGCTGATCGACGACCGCAGCGCCGCCGAGATGCTGGAGCGGGTGCGCCGCCAGGTGCTGGCGGATGACGGGCTGGGCTGGGCGGTGGAGCGGGTGGCGGCCGCGGTCGGCGCCGATGAGTTCGGCGAGATCGTGCGCGCCCTGGTGGCGGAGCGCGGCCAGCTGACCCGCCTGCTGGACGAGCATGGCGGGCTGGACGCCGTGGTCGCGGAGATCCGCCGCCTGCTGGACCTGCCCGAGGGCGCCACGGCCGACAGCCTGCTGCGCGACGCCTGCGCCGATTCGGCCGTCGATTGCGCCGCCCTGCGCACCGCCGCCTACGCCCTGCTGGACAGCGACAAGAAGAGCGACCAGGACCGCGGCACCGCCATCGCCAACTGGCTGGAGGATCCGGCGGGCCGGACCGGCCGGTGGGGCGAGTACCTGCGCGGCTTCCTGACCGACAAGGGCACCATCTTCAAGACGCTCGCGACCAAGGCCATCGCGGCCGTCCCCGGCGTGCTCGACGCGCTGCAGGCCGAGGCCGAGCGCATCCTGGCCCTGACCGAGCGGCTGCGCGCCGCCGAGACCGCCGACGCAACCGCAGCGCTGCTGGCCCTGGGC
Source organism: Inquilinus sp. OTU3971 (assembly GCF_038440215.1). Lineage (NCBI taxonomy): Bacteria > Pseudomonadati > Pseudomonadota > Alphaproteobacteria > Rhodospirillales > Rhodospirillaceae > Inquilinus > Inquilinus sp. OTU3971. The sequence continues at coordinate 28,314 of NZ_JASATH010000024.1, forward strand.
GCGGCGCTGATCGAGCGCTACCGGACCGAGAAGGCGCGCCGTGCCCTGCTGGACTACGACGACCTGATTCTGCAGGCGGGCGACCTGCTGGAGCGGCCGGGCAAATCGGCCTGGGTGCTGTTCAAGCTGGATGGCGGCATCGATCACGTGCTGATCGACGAGGCGCAGGACACCAGCCCGGAGCAGTGGCGCGTGGTCGAGGCCCTGACCGGGGAATTCTTCGCCGGGCTGGGCGCCCGCAGCGATGTCGACCGCACCGTCTTCGTGGTCGGCGACGAGAAGCAGTCGATCTTCAGCTTCCAGGGCGCCGACCCGGCCGAGTTCAGCCGCGTGCACGGCCTGTTCGACCGCCGCAGCCGCGAGGCCGAGCGGCCGTTCCGGACCATTCCGCTGGAGACGTCGTTCCGCTCCGTCTCCGCCGTGCTGGAGCTGGTCGACGCCGTGTTCGCCCGCGACCCGGCGCTGGACGGGGTGGCGCCTGAGCCGCCGCGCCATTTCGTGTCGGAGCGCCGGCGCCTGCATGGCGGGCTGGTCGAGCTGTGGCCGCTGCTAGGCCCGAGCGAGAGCGACGAGCCGCCGGCCTGGGAGCCGCCGACCGAGCAGCGCGGCATCAGCGACCCCGGCGCCCGGCTGGCCCGGCTGATCGCGGCCCGCATCGCTGGCTGGCTGCGCGAGGGCACCATCCTGGAGTCGAAGGGCCGGCCGATCCGGCCCGGCGACGTGCTGATCCTGGTGCGCACCCGCAACCGCTTCTTCGTCGAGCTGATGCGCGCCCTGAAGGCGGCCGATGTCCCGGTCGGCGGCATGGACCGCATGGTGCTGACCGAGCAGCTGGCGGTGATGGACCTGATGGCGCTGGCCCGCTTCCTGCTGCTGCCGGAGGACGATCTGTCCCTGGCCGAGCTGCTGAAGGGCCCGCTGGTCGGCTTCGACGACGACCGGCTGTTCGCCCTGGCCCATGGCCGGCCCGGCACGCTGTGGGCCGCGATGGCGGCGTCGGCCGACCCGGCGGTGAGGACGGCGCGGAACTGGCTGGCCGAGATCCTGAACCGGGTCGACTTCCAGGCACCGTTCGAGCTGCTTTCCGGCGTGCTGGCCCAACCCTGCCCGGGCGATCCGATCTCCGGCCGCCGCGCCATGCTGGGCCGGCTGGGGCCGGAGGCGGAGGACCCGCTGGACGAGCTGTTGTCGCTGGCGCTGGGCTTCGAGCGGCAGCTGCCGCCGTCGCTGCAGCGCTTCCTGCACTGGCTGGAGACCGGCGAGACCGAGGTCAAGCGAGAGCAGGAACAGGGCGACGGCCAGGTGCGGATCATGACCGTGCATGGCTCCAAGGGCCTGCAGGCGCCGATCGTGATCCTGCCCGACTTGGTCGGCATGCCGCGCGGCGGCGCCCGGGCCGGCGAGAAGATCCTGTGGCCGGAGCCGGATTCGACAGGGGGGGCCCTGCCGGTGCCGCTATGGGCGCCGCGAGCGGCGAGCCGGCCGCCGGTCTATCGCGAGGCGATGGAGCGCGCCGACCGCCGCCGCGACCAGGAATACCGCCGCCTGCTCTACGTCGCCCTGACCCGGGCCGAGGACCGGCTGTATCTGTGCGGCCACTACGCCACAGAGCGCGGCAAGCCCGCCGATGGCTGCTGGTACCATCTGGTCCGCGACGGGCTGGCGACCCTGGCCGAGGCAGCGACGGTGGCGATCGACGGCGTCGAAGGCGAAGGCCTGCGCCTGCACCGGCCGCAGGCCGATCGCCCTGCCGGGCCCGAAGCCACCGCGCCGCCCGCTGCGGCCGACGCGCCGGCGCCGGACTGGCTGCACCGTCCGCCGCCGCCGGAGCCGGACCCGACCCGGCCGCTGACCCCGTCACGGCCGGAAGCCGAGCCGCCGGCCCGGTCGCCGCTGGACGGCACCGACCAGGGCCGGTTCCGTCGCGGCGCCCTGATCCACGCCTTGCTGCAGGCGCTGCCCGACCTGCCGCCCGAGGCGCGCGAGGCGGCGGCGCGGCGCTACCTGGCCCGGCCGCAGCACGGCCGCGACGAGGCCGAGCAGGCGGAGATCGTGGCCACCACCCTGGCGGTGCTGGGCCAGCCCGGCTTCGAGGCGCTGTTCGGCCCCGGCAGCCGGGCCGAGGTGCCCGTGGTCGGCCTGGTCGAGGGCCGCGCCTTGTCCGGCCAGATCGACCGGCTGGTGGTGACGCCCGAGTCGGTGCTGGTGGTCGACTACAAGACCAACCGGCCGCCGCCGGCCAGCATCGAGTCGGTGCCGCGCACCTACCTGGCCCAGATGGCCGCCTATCGCGCCGCGCTGCGGCTGGTTTATCCCGGCCGGACAGTGCGCTGCGCGCTGTTGTGGACCGAGGGTCCGAGGCTGATGGAACTCCCGCCCGGGACGCTGGACCGGCATGCCCCCGGCGCATCGGCTTGACCTTGTTCCGTTCTCGTCCCTACCCTATCTCCACGTGGTGAGGTGGCGTCCCCGCCCCTAAGGCAAGGAATTTCCATGAGCACGAAGCCCGTCTCGGATAACAGCTTCGAAACCGACGTCCTGAAGGCCTCGGGTCCCGTCCTGGTGGACTTCTGGGCCGAATGGTGCGGCCCCTGCAAGATGATCGGCCCCTCGCTGGAGGAGATCTCCGCCGAGCTGGGCGGCAAGGTCAGCGTGGTCAAGCTGAACATCGACGAGAACCCGATGACGCCGCCGAAATACGGCGTGCGCGGCATCCCGACCCTGATGCTGTTCAAGGATGGCCAGGTCGCCGCCACCAAGATCGGCGCCGTGCCGAAGAAGAGCCTGCAGGACTGGGTCGAGAGCAACCTCTGATCCCGCTGCGATCCTGACGGAAAGCCCCGCTTCGGCGGGGCTTTTTCATGCAGCCGGAGGCCGCTTGGCCCGGCGGCCTTCCACCGCCAGCCAGAGGGCGAAGCGCTCCGCCGCGGGATGGCTCGCGATCGCGAGCCTCAGGCAGGTGAAGCGGGTCGCCAGGGGCCTGAAGCCCCAGGGCGCGATCAGCCGGCCGGTCTCGATGTCGGTCTGCGCGAAGGCCCAGGCGGTGACCGCGACCCCCAGGCCGGCGGCCGCCGCCTCGATCATGTAGGAATTGTGCTCGAACGACCGTTCGGCCGATGGCGAGGGCAGCTCGACGCCCGCATCCGCGGCCCATCGGGCCCACCCGTCTGCGAAGGTCTCGCTGTGGAGCCTGGGCAGGAGCAGGGCCGCCTCGCGGTCCGCCGCGCCGGACAGGGCGGGAGACAGCACCGGACCGTAGGCGTGATCGAGGAAGGGCGTCGCCGTCGCGCCGGGCGGCGCCGCCCCTCGGTGCAGCCGGATCGCGGCCTGGACGCCGCCATGGCCGAAGCTTGCCGTCCCGCCGTCCTCGAGGATCCGGACCTGGATGCCCGGATTGGCATCGATGAAGCCGGCGAGACGCGGGATCAGCCATTTCATGGCGAAGGTGCCCGGCGAGGAGACGACGAGCTCCGCCCCCGCCCCGGCCCCGGGCAGCCCCGCCGCGATCCGGTCGAACGCTGCGGCAAGGCTGGCGGCGAGCTCCCGCCCCGCCGGGGTGAGGGCGAGATCGTGCCGCGGCCCAGCCAGGAGCTTCGCGCCGAGCTGCTGTTCCAGCGCCTTGATCTGGCGGCTGACGGCGCCGTGGGTGACGCAGAGTTCGTCGGCCGCGCGCACCATGGACCCGGCCCGGGCGAAGGCCTCGAAGGCCTGCAGGCTCTTCAGCGAAGGTAGCCGACGCCTCACCCTGTGACTCCAGCTCACATCAACGACCGGTTTAGTCGATTGCCCGGCGGAGGCCAAGGCCCGATCAAGCAGGAGTGATCCAACCAGGAGCCCTGCCATGGCCAGTTTCGCCGAGCGTTTCGCCGATCTCTCCGCCCGCCGGTCGCCGCTCTGTCTCGGCCTCGACCCGTCGGAGGAGCTGTTCCGGCGCTGGGGGCTGGCCGATGACATCGCCGGCCTGCGCCTGTTCTGCCGGACGGTGCTGGAGGCGGCGGGCGAGCTGGTCGCCGTGATCAAGCCGCAGGCCGGCTTCTTCGAGCGCTTCGGGGCGGCGGGCATGGCCGAGCTCGCCGCAGCGGTCGCGCAGATCCGGAGCCAGGGGGCGCTGTGCCTGATCGACGCCAAGCGCGGCGACATGGCCGGGACCATGGCAGGCTATGCGGCCGCCATGCTTGGGCCCGGATCCGGCTTCGGCGGCGACGCCGTGACGGTCAGCGCCTATCTGGGGTTCGACGCGCTGCGCCCTGTGTTCGACCGCGCGGTGGCGACGGGGACGGCCGTGTTCGTCGTGGTGCAGCCCTCGAATTCGGAGGGGCGGGCGCTGCAGCAGGCCCGGCATCCCGACGGCCGCACCGTGTCGGAGGCCCTGGCCGACGAGATCAGCGTCTTCAACGCGGCCCAAGGCCCCGGCATCGGCGCGCTGGGCGCCGTGGTCGGCGCGACGACCGACCCGGCCGCCATCCTCGACCGCCTGCCGCAATCCCTGATCCTGGCGCCCGGCATCGGCGCGCAGGGCGCGGAGATGGCGGAGATGGGAGCGAAGTTCCGGTCCGCGAGCGGGCGGGTCCTGCCATCGGTGTCCCGCGCCATCCTCGGCCAGGGACCGGGCGTCGCAGCGTTGCGCGACGCGATCCTGCGCTGCCGCGAGGCGGCCTGGCCGGCCTGACGTCGACATCGCGCCAGCCGGCCTGGGCGGCCCCGTCGCCCTTCGCTATATCTCGGCGTTGCCCCAAGGGTGAAATTTCGGTGCTGCAAATGCTGAGGATGGCTTGGATGGAGGCGGCCGAAGCAGCCGGTGACGGACGCCCGATGAAGATGTAGCATCAGACACTTTGAGCACCGGAAGTCATGCCAAGAACTCGTTGACCAGGATAGGTGTGCAATGGCGTTGAATTGCGCCGACTTTTACGATGCCGAACTGCGCCGACACAACGAGATCTTTCGATCTGCCGTCAAGGCTGGAACGCGCGATCGCGTGCTCGATATCGGATGCGGTGCGGGACAATCCACTCGCGATGCTGCCCGCATCGCGGTGGAAGGCAGCGTGCTTGGCATGGACGTGTCGGCACAGATGCTCGAGATCGCCCGCCGGCGCAGCGCAGAAGAGGGATTGCGAAACGTCGTTTTTGAGCAGGGCGACGCACAACTGCAGGTGTTTCCCGCTGCCGGTTTCGATCTCTGCATCAGCCGATTTGGAGCGATGTTCTTTGCCGATCCGGCAGCGGCCTTCGCCAATATCGGCCGGGCGATGCGGCCTGGGGCGCGTCTGGTGTGGATGGTGTGGCAGGGCCAGGACCGCAACGAGTGGTCGACTGCCATTCAGCAGGCACTTGCACCGGGGACTGCGATGTCGGCGACAACTGCCCCCGCGTTTTCACTGGGTGACCCTACCGTCACGACGAAAATCTTGAATGCATCCGGCTTCGCCTCGGTCGACTTTGTCGAGGTACATGAACCCGTCTTCTATGGTCCGGACGTCGACGCGGCCTATGAGGCCTTGATGGGCTTGTACATGGTCAAGGATCCGCTGGCCCGGCCGGGTCTGGAGACCGATGCGGTGCTCCGGCGGTTGCGCGATCTGCTCGAAACGCACTTGACCGCGGACGGCGTGCTTTTTGACTCGCGGGCATGGATCATCACCGCACATCGGGCTGACGGCTAGCCAACACGCGCTTCGCGCCGCAAGTGGACGTTCGCCCGCCCTGGGGCAACGTCGGAATCGGGCCAAAAAAAACAGAAGTCCCCGTCCGGCCTAAAGGCGAACGCCGCCCTACTCCACCTTCTCGCCCGGATACGCTCCCCAGAAGGAGGCGCGGCGCATCCAGCCGCGATAGCCCTTGAGGTCGACATAGCACCAGTCGGCCTGCGCCCCGTCACCCGGGCAGCGCAGCAGCGAGCCGATCACCCCCGGCTCAGCCTTCGCCATCAGGCCGGAGCCCTCACTGGGCTCGTTGTAGATCGGCTGGTCCTCCTTGCCGGTGATCACCAGGCTGCGCCGGCGGGTCAGCAGGGCCTGGTGGACCCAGCCCTCGATCCCCTCCCAGTCGCGCACCCGGCGCCAGGTGTCGAACTCGGCGATCACCTCGACCGGCAGGCCCTTCTTGCTGACCACCCATTCGACCGGATACCGCTCGCCCGGCCCGGTGCGGAGGTTCACCTCGTCCGACCGCAGCGAGACGAATCGCGGCACCGGCTGGCCGCTGCCGGCGGCGTGGGCAGCCAACGGCAAGGCCGCGGCGAGGAGGAGGGCAGCAAGGAGGCGGCGCATGGGGCTCCGTCTGGCGGCGGTCGATGCCGACACAAGAATCCCGGGCGCCGGCGCCGTCAAGTGCGTCCGTAGCGGCGCATGATCTCGGGCAGCCGCTCGACCGGCAAAGCGTGGCTGACCCGGCCCTGGCGGCCCTTGGTGGTCTCGGCGGCGCAGAGCGAGTTCCAGATCGCCTCCTCCGTCGCCTCGACCACCGCCGCCATCAGCGGCTGCAGCGCGAAATCCGGCAGCATGCGCAGGTTGTCGAAGGGCAGCGCCCGGCTGGTGTCGGTGGCCTGGCCGAGATCATTGCCGGTGGAGAAGGCGATGAAGACGTCGCCGCTGCCCGGCCAGCCGAGGCCGCCGCAGCGGGCCAGGCCCAGCCCGGCCCGCTGGGCCAGCCGCTTGAGCTGGTGCGGGAACAAGGGCGCGTCGGTGGCGACCACCACAAGGATCGAGCCCTCGACCCGGCGCTGGGCGAAGCAGCTGGGCACGTCGGTGACCGGGATCTCGCGTCCGACCGGCACGCCGTCGAGCAGCAGCCGGTCGCGATCGCCGTAATTGGTCTGCACCAGGATGCCGACGGTCCAGCTGTCGCCGCCCTGGGCGACGATGCGGGAGGCGGTGCCGGTGCCGGCCTTGAACTCATGCGCGTTGGTGCCGGTGCCGCCGCCGGCGCAGCCCTCCGCCACCGGGTCGGCGGTGGCGCGGCGCAGCGCCTCCAGCGCGTGATGCGGCCGCACCGCGAAATGCTCGCTCTCGGACAGCCAGCCGTCATAGGTCTCGGACACCACCGGCATCTTGAAGTCGGCGCCGGTGGCCAGCGTCACCTCGGCGTCGACCATGCCCTCGTGCACGGCGCCGATCGAGAAGGTCCCGGTCAGGGACAGCGGGCCGCAGAGCAGGCCGAACTCGTTGATCCAGGTCAGGCCGGTGACCTCGCTGTTGCCGTTCAGCACATGGCCGGCGGCGAACAGGTTGCGGCGCCAGATCTCGCCGTCCTGCGGCACGATCGCGGTGATGCCGGTGCGGATGATGTGCGGCGCCTCCTCGACCAGGGTGACCTGGCCGACCAGCACCCCGGGCACATCGGTGATGCCGTTCTTCGGACCGGGCGGCAGCGTGCCGATCGACAGCCCCAGATCCCGCAGCCTCGCGCGCGCCATTCCACCCTCGCCGTAACGCCGGAGCTTAGCCCCGCCTCCTGGGTAACAGGCCGAGCGGGCCGGATCTACGCCCCGATTGGGGTGTATGGCGCACAAGAAAAAGGGCCGACCCGATGGCCGGCCCGAGTTGAACAGGGAGGTTCATGCACGATGCGGACGTGCACCCCTAGAACCCCTTGCCAGGGGGGAGGTTCCCACCCCCTTGAAAAATTTTGCCCGACGTGTAAGCGCCGCTGGAGTTTGCCTATCTTGTAAGCGCAACGCGCCCCGGCATCACCCGAGCGCGGCGTCGAACAAGGCCTCGTAATCGGCCCGAGACACCGGCCGGGCGTTGCTGGCGGTGGAGTGGTCGGCCACGGCGCCGGCGACCGCGCGGTCGCGATGCGCCTCGGTGACGCCCATCTCGCGCAGGCTCCTCGGCAGGCCGAGCCGGGCGTTCAGGTGCTCGATCGCGGCGGCGAGGTCGGCCTCCTCCGCCAGCCCCATGGCGCGGGCCAGCCGGGGATATTTCGCGGCCGCCGCCGGGGCATTGAAGCGCAGTACCGCCGGCAGGATCACGGCGTTCAGCGTGCCGTGATGCAGCACCGGGTCGGGGATCGCGCCCAGCGCATGCGACAGGCCGTGCACCGCGCCCAGCCCCTTCTGGAAGGTCAGGCCGCCCTCCAGCGCCGCCATCATCATCTCGGCTCTCGCCTCGCGGTCGCCGCCCTCGGCCACCGCCCGCGGCAGGAAGCGCATGGCCCGGCCGGCGCCATCCAGCGCGATGGCATCCGCCGGCGGGTTGATGCGCGGCGACAGGAAGGTCTCGATGCAATGGGTCAGCGCGTCCATGCCGGTCGCGGCGGTCAGGAGCGGCGGCAGGCCGAGCGTCAGCTCGGGATCGCAGATGGCGCGGCCCGGGATCAGATGACCGCTGATCAGCGCCAGCTTGCGGCCGTCGCGCAGGGTGATCAAGGCGGCGCGGCCGACCTCGCTGCCGGTGCCGGCGGTGGTCGGCACCGCGATCAGCGGCGCCACCGGGCCGATGCGGCCGGCGCCACCCTCGATCAGCGCGTATTCGGCCAGCTGCCCGGCATGGGTGGCGCGCAGGGCCACCGCCTTGGCCAGGTCCATGGCCGAGCCGCCGCCGAGCGCGACCAGCCCGTCACAGGCGGCATGCTGGAAGGCTTCGAAGGCCTTGTCGACCGCCGCCTCGGTCGGGTTGCCCGGCGTCTCGGTGAACAGCGCGTGCTCCGCGGGCAGCATCCGGCGCACCCGGTCGAGCAGTGGCAGCCGGGCGACGCCCGGGTCGGTGACCAGGAGCGGCTTGCGGATGCCGAGCTCGGCCAGCTCCTGCGGCAGCAGCTCGACCGCGCCCTCCCCGAAGCGGGTGGTGGTCAGATAGGTGATGGTGTCGGCCATCGGTGCGGTCCTTCTGCGAGGTCGATGGAACCCTAGAGGATGCCGCCCGGCACCGGAAGCCGGCGGCGATCTTCGCCGCACGACTCGCTAGGCTGGCATTGTCGCCACCCGAGTCGCGAGGGCATCAGATGCGGCGCCTGGCCTTCCTGCTGGCAGTCCTGGTCCTGACGATCCTGACCCAGGTCGGCGGCGCGGTGCTGATCCTCGCCTGGCTGCTGGGCCGCGCATTGCCGCTGACGGCCCGGCGGGGCGGGCTCGCGATCCTCGCACTCTTCGTCGTCCGCTATTCCGCCGCGACCCTAGTCATCATTCCGCCCCTGGCGGCGCTGGCCGGGCGGGTGCCCCTGCCCTGCCGGGCCGAGCCCGGCCGCCCGGTCGCCGCCGGCAGCCCGCTGTACTGCCTGCTGAACCGGAACTATGTCGACCCGCGGGTGGTGCCGCTGCTCGACGCCCTTGCCGCGGCCATGGACCAGGCCCATCCCGGCACGGTCACGCTGTATCTGGATGCGAATTTCCCATTCCTCGACGGCATGCCGCTGGTGCCGCACCTGTCGCATGACGACGGCCGCAAGCTGGACCTCGCCTTCTTCTATGCCGATACCGGCGGCGCCTATCGGCCGGGGTCGCTGCGGTCGCCGATCGGCTACTGGGCCTTCGAGCAGCCGGGACCGGACGACCCGCAGCCCTGCACCGAGCCGCGCTGGCTGACGCTGCGCTGGAACATGACCCTGCTGCAGGGGCTGTATCCCGATCGGCCGCTGGAGCCGGAGCGGACCCGGGCGGCCCTGGCCTGGCTGCTGGCCGAGGGACCGCGCTTCGGGCTGGAGAAGATCCTGCTGGAGCCGCATCTGGTTCGCCGGCTCGGCCTGTCCTCGCCGTTGCTGCGCTTCCAGGGCTGCCGCGCCGCCCGGCACGACGACCATCTGCATCTGCAGATCGCGCCCTGACGCGGCGCAAAGGCTTTGCGCGGCGCCGCGCAATACGCAAACCGATCGAGCGGGGCCGGCGATATGCTGCCGCGGCAACGACGCCGGACCCCGCCATGACTGCCCGTCCCGCCCTCGACCATGCCCGCCTGCTCGACCGGCTGCAGATTCTGGGCGGGGTCGGCCGAGGCCCGTCGGGCGGACCGACCCGGCTGGCGCTGACCGACGCCGACCGCGAAGGCCGCGACCTGCTGGCGGGCTGGATGCGCGAGGCCGGGCTGGAGGTGCGGGTCGACCGCATCGGCACCATCTTCGGCCTGTGGCCCGCCTCTGATGGCGCCGACCCGGTGATGATCGGGTCGCATATCGACACGGTGATCGACGCCGGCATCTATGACGGCTGTTACGGCGTTCTGGCCGGGCTGGCGGTGGTCGAGGCGCTGCGGGCCGCCGGCGCCGCCCCGGCGCGGCCGGTCGCCATCGCCGCCTTCACCAATGAGGAGGGGGTGCGGTTCCAGCCGGACATGATGGGGTCGCTGGTCCATGCCGGCGGGCTGACGCTCGACGCCGCCCTGGCCGCGGTCGACACCGACGGCGCCCTGCTGGGCGAGGAGCTGGCCCGGATCGGCTATGCCGGCGACCTGGAGCCCGGATCGATCCGGCCGGCCTGCTATCTGGAGCTGCATATCGAGCAGGGCCCGGTGCTGGAGGCGGAGGGGCTGGCGATCGGCGCCGTCGATTCACTGCAGGGCATCTCCTGGCAGCGCGTCACCATCACCGGCGCGGCCAACCATGCCGGCACCACGCCGATCGCCGCCCGCCGCGACGCCGGCCTGGCCGCTGCCCGGGTCGTCGCCCATCTGCGTGACCGGGTGGCCGGTGCCAATGCCGGCACGCTGGCGACGGTCGGGTCGCTGCGGCTGGAGCCGGACGCGATCAACGTGATCCCGTCCCGCGCCGTGTTCACGGTCGACCTGCGCGACCCGGAGGAGGAGCGGCTGCAGGCGGCCGAGGCGGCACTGGCCGACTATCTCGACACGCTCGCCGCGGCGGAGGGCGTCAAGGTCGAGACCGAGCGGCTGGCCCGGTTCAGCCCGGTGCGGTTCGACCCGGAGCTGGTGCGGCTGATCGCCGAGGCGGCGGAGCGGCGCGGCCATCGCTGGCGTCGCATCACCTCCGGCGCCGGCCACGACGCCCAGATGATCGCGCGGATCGCGCCGTCGGCGATGATCTTCGTGCCCAGCCGCGGCGGCATCAGCCACAACCCGGCCGAGTTCACCGCGCCGGAGCAGCTGGCCGCCGGCGCCGAGGTGCTGCTGGATGTGGTGGCGCAGCTGGCCGGGGCCTGATCAGGCCCGGATCAACGTCCCGATGCCGCCCTCGGTGAAGACCTCGAGCAGCACGGCGTGGGGCACGCGGCCATCCATGATCACCGCGCCCTCGACCCCCTGCTCGACCGCCGAGATGCAGGTTTCGAGCTTCGGGATCATGCCGCCGGAGATGGTGCCGTCGGTCATCAGCTCGCGCGCCCGGGCCAGCGGCAGCTCCTGGATCAGGGTCTTCTCCTTGTCGAGCACGCCGGCGACGTCGGTCAGCAGGAAGAACCGGGTGGCGTTCAGCGCCGCGGCGATAGCGCCGGCCGCCGTGTCGGCGTTGATGTTGTAGCTCTCGCCGCGCGGGCCGACGCCGATCGGCGCGATCACCGGGATGAAGTCGCTGTCCTCGAACGCCTCGAGGATCTCCGGGTTCACCGCCGCCGGCTCGCCGACGAAGCCGAGGTCGAGGATGCGCTCGATGTTGCTGTCGGGGTCGCGCTTGGTGCGCTGCAGCTTGCGGGCCGAGATCAGGCCGCCATCCTTGCCGGACACGCCGACCGCCTTGCCGCCGACCGCCTGGATGGCCGAGACGATCTGCTTGTTGATGTTGCCGGACAGCACCATCTCGACCACGTCGACGGTGTTGCGGTCGGTGACGCGCAGCCCGTCGACGAATTCCGACTTGATCTGCAGCCGCTCCAGCATCGCGCCGATCTGCGGGCCGCCGCCATGCACCACCACCGGGTTGATGCCGACCTGCTTCAAGAGCACGACGTCGCGGGCGAAGCTCTCGGTCAGCGAATCGTCGCCCATGGCGTTGCCGCCGTATTTGATCACGAAGGTGGCGCCGGCATAGCGGCGCATGAAGGGCAGCGCCTCGACCAGGGTCTGGGCCTTGTCGAGCGAGGCGGCGGGCAGGTTGGGCGGGGCGGCGAAGGGCTTGGTCATCGGGCTCGGGTCCTGCGAGCGGTTGCCGGCGCCCCTCTCATGCCCCAGCGCGCGGCCGCGATCAACCGCGGTCAGCCGTTCTTCGCGATCTCGGTGAGGAAGGCGCGCAACTCGGGGATGCCCTCGCCGCTGTCGCTGCTGGTCAGAAATACCCGCGGGAAGGCGGCCGGATGGCGCTTCAGCTCGGCCTCGACCTCCGGGATCCGGCGCTCGCGCTCGCCCTTGCCGACCTTGTCCATCTTGGTCAGCACCACCTGGGTGGCGACCGCGGTGTCGTCGAGCAGCTTCAGGATCTCGGCATCCGACTCCTTGATGCCGTGCCGGCCGTCGACCAGCACCAGGGCCCGGCGCAGCGTCGCCCGGCCGCGCAGATAGCCCTTCAGCGTCTCGGTCCAGCCGTGGGACAGCGACTTCGACACCTTGGCGTAGCCATAGCCCGGCAGGTCGACCAGCGCCAGCCGGCCGCCGAGGTCGAAGAAGTTGAGCTGCTGGGTGCGGCCCGGGGTGTGGCTGGTGCGGGCCAGGGTCTTCCGCCCGGTCAGGGCGTTGACCAGGCTGGACTTGCCGACATTCGACCGCCCGGCGAAGGCGATCTCCGGCAGGCCCGCGGGCGGCAGGTCGGTCAGCGCGGCCGAGCCCCAGGTGAAGCGGCATTCCTGGGCGAACAGCAGCCGCCCCGCCTCGATCGCCTCCGGCCCGAATGCCTCTCTCTCGGCAGCCTCTGGCTGCCTTACCCCTTTGGTCGCCTCCGGCTCCGTCACCCCTTGCGGCCCGCCGGCTTGCGGGGACCGGGCGCCTTCGGCGTGGCCGGCGCCTTGGCGGCGCCGTCGCCGTTCTTCTTGCGGGTGACCGAGGGCGGCAGGGCCGCCGGTGCCTCGGCCCCCTCCTCCATCCCGCCCGAGATCTTCACATGCATGCGCTTCATGATCGACCACTGCTGCAGGATCGTCAGCGTGTTGTTCCAGGCCCAGTAGATCACCAGGCCGACCGGGAAATGCGCCAGCATGAAGGTGAACACGACCGGCAGCAGCATGAACACCTTGGCCTGGACCGGGTCGGCCGGCGCCGGGTTCAACTTCTGCTGCAGGAACATGGTGACGCCCATGATGATAGGCGCGGCGCCGATCATCAGCATCGCCGGCGGCGACCAGGGGATCAGGCCGAACAGGTTGAACACCGTGGTCGGGTCGGGCGCCGACAGGTCATGCATCCAGCCGAAGAACGGCGCGTGCCGCATCTCGATGGTGACCAGCAGCACCTTGTACAGCGCGAAGAACACCGGGATCTGGATCAGGATCGGCAGGCAGCCGGCGGCCGGGTTGACCTTCTCGCGCTTGTACAGCGCCATCAGCTCCTGCTGCTGCTTCGCCTTGTCGTCGGCGAAGCGCTCGCGCAGCTTCACCATCTCCGGCTGCAGCGCCTTCATCTTCGCCATCGAGCGGTACGACTTGTCCGCCAGCGGGTAGAACAGCAGCTTCAGCGCCAGGGTGAAGATCAGGATCGCGACGCCGAAATTGCCGACGACGCTGTGGATCCAGGCCAGGATCTTGAAGAACGGCTTGGTCAGGAACCAGAACCAGCCGAAATCGATGGCGAAGTCGAACTTGGTGATGTTCAGCGTCTCGTGATAGCTGCCGATCAGGTCGACTTCCTTGGCGCCGGCGAACAGCCGACCGGTCGATTCCACGGTCTGGCCCGGGGCCACCGTCTGCGGCTCGGCCTGGTAAGTCGCGAGGTAGCGGCCACCGCCGTCCGACTGGTGCAGGAACTGGGTGTCGACCTTGACCGACTGGTCCGGGATCAGCGCCGCCAGCCAGTATTTGTCGGTGAAGCCGAGCCAGCCGCCGGTGGTGCTGTTCCGGACCGCCTTGTCGTCCTGGATGTCGTGGTAGGTCTTCTCCTCCAGCGTGCCGTTGAACACGCCGTAGGGGCCTTCGTGCAGCACGTAGTAGCCCTGGGTCACCGGCGTGCCGAAGCGCAGCACCCGGCCGTAGGAGGCCAGCTGCACCGGCTTGTCGCTGTTGTTCGCGACCCGCTGGACCACCGTGAACATGTAGTTGGCGTCGATCGAGATGGTGCGTTCGAACACCAGCCCCTGGCCGTTGTCCCAGCGCAGCACCACCGGCGAATCCGCAGTCAGCGTCTCGCGGTCCGCGGTCCAGACCGTGTTCGCGCCCGGCACCACGACCGAGGGATCGACCGGCGCCCAGCCGTAGTCGGCATAATAGGGAGACGGGCCGCCCAGCGGCGTCAGCAGCACGATCTCCGGGCTGTTCGGGTCGACCGTCTCGCGGTAGTCGCGCAGGGTGACGTCGTCGATCCGGCCGCCGGTCAGGTTGATCGAGCCATGCAGGCGCGGCGCGTCGATCTTGACCCGGCCGGTCTGGGCCAGCGCCTGGACACGGTCCATCGGCGCCTGGGCGGCGGTGCCGACCGCGGTCGGGGCCTGGGGCGAGGCAGTCGAGGTGGTGGTGCCAGCCGTGGTCTGCTGCTGCGGCGCCGGCGCGGGCGGCTTCGCCGACGGGAACAGGAACTGGAAGCCGAGAAGGATGGCCAGCGAAAGGGCGATCGCCAGGATCAGGTTCTTCTGGTCGGTCATCGCATCAGGGCTCCGGTCCCGGCCTCTGCCCTCACATCTGGCCGGCCGGTCAGTCGAATACGGTCATTTGTCGGTGGACCGGGCCGCACCGCCGCAGCAGGCGTCACGGCCGGGTTCACCGGCAGTCAGGGTGTCGGGCACGGGGTCATACCCCGACCCACCCCAGGGGTGGCAACGCGCGATGCGCCGCAGGGCCAGCCAGCCCCCGGCGATCGCACCGTGCCGCTCAATAGCCTCGATCGCATAGGCGGAGCAAGTGGGCGCGAAACGGCACTGGCGTCCGATCAGCGCCGACAGGCTGTAGCGGTAGCCGATCACCAGGGCGCGCAGCCCGTGGGCCAGCGGGCTCATGCCGCGCCCCCGTCCGCCTCCGCCGCCGGGCGCACGGCACCCAGCTTCTGCAGGGCGCGGTCGAGATCGGCAACCAGATCGGCGAAGGGCCGGCGGATGGTCTCGCCGCGGGCGATCAGCACCAGGTCGAGACCCGGCGCCGCCCGGCGGCCCAGCACCTCGGCGGCAGCGGCGCGCAGGCGGCGGCGCGCCCGGTTGCGGGCGACCGAATTGCCGACCTTGCGGCTGGCGGTGTAGCCGACGCGCAGGTCGCAGCCGGCAGTCGCCTCCGTGTCGTTCCCGGCCTGGTCCCAGCGGCGCAGCTGGACGATCACGCCCGGCTGCGCCCATTTGCGGCGCGTGCCGGCCACGGCCAAAAACTCGGCCCGCTTCTTCAGCCGGCCGAGGCGGATCAGGGAAGGATCGTCAAGGCGGACGCGCATCCGGTCACCCCGGCCGCGAGTGCCGGATTACGCGGAGAGGCGCTTCCGGCCCTTGGCGCGACGATTGGACAGCACGCGGCGGCCGCCGACGGTCGCCATGCGGGCGCGAAAGCCATGACGGCGGGCGCGCACCAGCTTGCTGGGCTGAAAGGTTCTCTTCACGATCGAAACTCCGGATGGCTCACCTGCGCCCTTCCGGACGCAAAACGGTCGCGGGTTATAGGCACGACCGGCGCCCGAGTCAATCGATCCGGCCGCGGATCGGTGCGGGGATGCGCCGAGGGCAGGTCTTCCGGTAGATTGACCCTATGGCATGGAATCCGACCCACACCCTGAAATTCGCCGGCCCGCGTCTGCAGCCCGGGCTCGACCTCATCACCCGGCTGCCGGACATCGAGGCGCGGCGGATCGTCGATCTCGGCTGCGGCACCGGCGCGCTGGCCGCCCAGCTGGCCGAACGCTGGCCGCGCGCCGCTGTGACGGGCATCGACCGCGACCGCAACGCCCTGCGCGAGGCGCGGGCGACCCATCCGGATTTGGACTGGGTCGAGGGCGACATCGCCGACTGGACGCCGGCGGAGCCGGTCGACCTGATCTTCTCCAACGCCGCGCTGCAATGGGTCGAGGGGCACGAGGCGCTGTTTCCCCGCCTGCTGTCCTGCCTTGCCCCCGGCGGCGTGCTGGCGGTGCAGATGCCGCGCAACCACGACGCGCCGAGCCACGTGCTGATGCGGGCGCTGGCGTCCGAGGCGCCCTGGTCCGGCCGGATCCCGCTGCGGCGGCCGCCGGTCGGCACGCCGGCCGCCTATTACGACCTGCTGGCGCCGCGCACCGCCGCGCTCGACATCTGGGAGACCGAGTACCTGCACGTGCTGAAGGGCGACAACCCGGTGCTGCACTGGGTGCGCGGCACGGCGCTGCTGCCGGTGATGGCGGCGCTGTCGGGGCCGGAGCTCGACGCCTTCATCGCCACCTATTCGGCCCGGCTGGCCCAGGCCTACCCGCCGCAGCCGGACGGCAGCACCCTGTTCCCCTTCCGCCGCTTGCTGCTGCTGGCCCGGGTGGGGGCGTGAGGGCGAATTCGGTTGCCCACCCGCCCTTCAAACTTCCCGGACACCCTCGCAGCCGGCAACCTTCGCGGCCCTGACGAATTTGCGGTCGAAGGTCGCGAAGCCTTCGCAATGCGCAGATCGGCCGAAGTGAAGCGCGTCGGCAAAATCCATTCCCTTATCGGCAAGGTCGAGGGCGGCGGCGACAATGCCTCCGTCCTCGATCGTCACCGTGGGAAGGCCTGCGAACGCCCGCATGGCGTGCGCTATATCTGCCGGGCGATAGCCGTAGGCGCTGCGCAGCACCCATTCGACTTCAAGCATGACCGTGACCGAAGCGAAGACCGGCCGGCCATCGATCAGCGCGCGGGCGCGGGCGGACTGGCCGGGATGGTCGCCGGTCAGGTAACGGACGATCAGATTGGTATCAATCGCGAGCATGCCGCCGCCGGGCCTCGGCGAGCACGCCGGCGTCCATCTCCTCCAGCGATTTGGGCTCGCCGTGATGGGGAAGCGAGCCGAACACATCCTCGGGCCGCGTCTCGGGAAAGGCCGGAACCGGCCGCAACAGCACGCCTTCGGGCGTTTCCTCGACCAGCAGCCGCGTTCCGGCCCGCCACTCCCGCCGCTGGCGGATGGCGCTGGGCAGGATCACCTGCCCCTTGGTGGAAACCGTGGTCGTGAGCTGATCCGCGCCGGCCATCACCCTTGCATCCCGGCAAAGTAAGACGATCGTAAGATAGGGGCTGGCAGCACCCGCTTCAAGTGCTGTCGCATGGCCCCGCCGCTCCCGCTTTGACCTCCGGCAGGATCGGCGCGAGACTGCCGGCGGGTGGCGTCCGACCGAGTCGGCATGGCTGCAGATCTTCCACGCAAGTCACGGACGGGACTCGATGACGACGCAATCGCTCCTGACATCACTGTTCCAGTACAAGGCCTGGGCGAATGACCGGTTGCTGGCCGCGATGGCCGCCCTGGACGACGAGATCCTCCAGGCGGAACGACGCTCGGCCATTCTCATCCTCAATCACGCCCACATCGTCGACCGGATCTTCGCCGCCAATCTGCAGAAGATCGAACACGGATACAGCGACAACGAACCCGACGATGCTCCGGCACTGGACGAGCTGACCGCCGCCATCCGGGACACCGACCGCTGGTATGTCGACTACGCCGCGCGGCTGAGCGTGGACGAGCTCGCGGAGGTGATCGCCTTCACCTTCACCGACGGCGCGCCCGGGCGGATGTCGCGCGAGGAGATGCTGGCCCATGTGATCGCCCATGGCGGCTACCACCGCGGCCAAGTGGGCCAGATCCTGTCGCAGATGCCGATCGCTCTTCGGCGCGAGAGCGTGTTCCGCGACACCTTCACCAGCTATCTGCATCGGCCCGGCGCGGCAGCCATGGCGGGGTAGGCGCTTTCACGACAGCGGGTCGGGCTCGCCCGCGGTGAGCCCGACCTGTCCCTCACTTCCCCGGCGGCTTGTACCAGGCGTCGAGGGTCTCCTGGACCTTGGCGCCGGCCTGGTCGGCGGTCATCGAGCCGTTCAGCACCTGGGCCGAGACGTTCCAGATCGCCTGGTCGACATTGGGCTTGCCGCGCGACAGGATCTGGTGCGCCAGGCGGATGTTGCCGCCGCATTTGTCCTTCCAGCCCTGGAACTCCGCCGCCAGCGGGTCCTTCAGCTCGACCTTGTGGGTCGAGAGGGTGAAGAAGCCCGGCAGGGCGTTGGTGTAGAGCGTCGCGAACTCGGCCGAGGCCACCCATTCCAGGAAGGCGCGCGCCGCCTCCGGATGCTTGCTGTGGGCGTTCATGCCGAAGCCGATATCGGTGTGGTTCGAGATGAAGCAGGGATCGCCCGCCTTCGCCACCGGCGGCGGGAAGGCGCCCATCGGGAAGTCGGCCTGGGCCTCGAACAGCGGGATCTCCCACGACCCCGCCGGGTAGATCGCGGCGCGGCCAAGGGTGAACAGGTTCTGGCTGTCCGGGTAGGACTGCGCCTCGTAGCCGTCGGCCAGATAGGGCTTCCACTTCGCCAGCTCGGCCCAGGCGGCGACATAGGGCGGGTCGGTGAACTTGGCGGTGCCGGCGATCAGGGCCTTGCGGCCGGGGTCGCCCTGCCAATGATTCGGGCCGATGTTCTGGAAGCCCATGGTCGCGGCCTCCCATTGGTCGGCGGTGCCGATCGACAGTGGGATCTCGCCGGCCGCCTTGATCTTGTCGAGCAGGGCGAAGAACTCGGCCTCGGTCTGCGGCGGGGTCAGGCCGAGCTTGTCGAAGATGCTCCTGTTGTAGATGAAGCCGCCGATCACCGAGCCGACCGGCACGCAATAGGTGGTCTTGCCGTCGTCGGTGCTCCAGGCCGTCCGCGACGCTTCCGGGAAGGCGTCGATGCCCTTGAGGTCGTTGACCGCCGCCAGATGGCCCTTCTGGAACAGCGCCAGCGAGGCGTCGAAGGCGCGGCAGGCGACGATGTCGCCGGCGACCCCGCCTTCCATCTTGGCGTTCAGCGCGGCGTTGTACTCGGTCGGCGCCGAGGGCGCGAAGTTCAGCTTGATCCCCGGATGCGCCGACTCGAAGGCCGGGATGATCTTGTCCTGCCAGATCTTGAGGTCGTCGTTGCGCCAGCTCTCGATCGTCAGGGTGACGTCCTCGGCACGGGCGGTGCCGGCCAGCGCGGCGAGCGCCGCGCCCATCAGCAGGACGCGGGATACGGTGATGGTCATTGTCTCGAGCCTCCCCTTTTGGCTGGTCTAGACCAGCGGGTAGGGGGCAGCTTGTCAACCCTGCCGCTCGTCAGTCGAGCTGCAGCACGATGCCCTTGAGATAGGCACTCTCCGGCAGCAGCGGATGCACCGGATGGTCCGGCCCGGCGCCGGACTGGCGCAGGATCCGGCCCATCCGCCCCGCATCGACCAGGCCGCGCGCCACCTGCTCGGCGAACAGCGCCGGGTCGACGTGATGGCTGCAGGAGAAGATGCAGAGGAAGCCGCCGCGCTCGGTCACCCGTGCCGCCAGACGGGCCAGCTTGGCGTAGCCGCGCGACCCGGCGGCGAGGTCCTTCTTCGATTTGACGAAGGCCGGCGGGTCGACCACCACCACCGGCCAGCGCTCGCCCTCGCCGTCGCGGCGCTCCAGCTCGGCGAAGGCCTCGCCGCGCGCGGTAGACACCCGTTCGGCGACGCCGTTGGCGGTGGCCGCCTTGGCCGCCAGCTCCAGGGAGGGGGCCGAGCGGTCGACCAGCGTCACCGCCTCGGCGCCGGCCAGCGCCGCCTGGATGCCGAAGCCGCCGGTGTGGGTGTAGACGTCGAGCAGCCGCCGGCCGCGCGCCAGCCTGGCCACGAAGGCGCGGTTGTCGCGCTGGTCGAAGAACCAGCCGGTCTTCTGGCCGCCGAGCGGATCGGCTTCGAACCTTGCCCCGTTCTCCTCCACCGCGATCGGACCGTCGACGGCGCCGCGGGCCACCCGCACCTCCTCCGCCAGCCCCTCCAGGCCGCGCACGGCGCTGTCGTTGCGCAGCACGATGGCGTGGGGCTTCAGGAGATCCTCCAGCGCGTCGCAGAGCGGCGCCTCCAGCCGGTCCATCAGCGCCGTGTTGCTCTGCATCACCAGCACGTCGCCATAGCGGTCGATGATCAGCCCCGGCAGCCCGTCGGCCTCGGCATGGACCAGGCGGTAGAACGGCCGGTCGAACAGCGTGTCGCGCAGCGCCAGCGCCGCGGCCAGCCGCCGGCGCAGGAAGGCGGTGTCGATCGCCGCATCCGGGCTGCGGTCGAGCATGCGCACGGCGATCAGCGCGTGCCGGTTGAAGCCGCCGACACCGAGGGACTTGCCGCTGGCCGCCTCGACCCGCACCGGGGCGCCGAGCGGCACCTCGCGCAGGTCCGGCGTCATGGCGATCTCGTTCGAGAAGATCCAGGGATGGCCGGCGGCGACGCGCTTGTCGCGGCCGGGCTGCAGGCGGATGAGCGGCAGGTCGGTCATGGCGGCGGAGCATAGGGGCGCGGCCGCGAGACGGGAACCGCGACGTTGACGCCGCCCAGCCCGGTCCTGTCTGCTGCCCCCTCGCCGCCACCGCAGAGACCGCCATGACCATCCGCCCGGGCCCGCGCAATTCCATCACCGACATCGCCGGCCTGCTGGTCGGCCAGGCCGAAGACCTCGCGGCACGCACCGGCGTCACCGTGCTGCTGCCGGAGATGCGCTGCACCGCCGCGGTCGATGTCCGCGGCGGCGCCCCCGGCACGCGCGACACCGACGCGCTGGATCCGACCTGCCTGGTCGAGGCGATCGATGCCGTCGTGCTGTCCGGCGGCTCGGTGCATGGGCTGGAGGCCGCGTCGGGCGTCGTCGCCTGGCTCGCCGCGCGCGGCCGCGGCCATCCCGTGGGCAACGTCCGGGTGCCGATCGTGCCGGCCGCGATCCTGTTCGACCTGACCAATGGCGGCGACAAGGGCTGGGGCGACACCCCGCCCTATCGCGCTTTGGCCCTGGCCGCCTGCGACGCCGCCGCGGCAGAGGTGCGCCAGGGCAATGCCGGCGCCGGCACCGGGGCCAAGACCGCGACCTGCAAGGGCGGCTTGGGCACGGCTTCCGCTGTCGATCCCGAGACCGGCGTCACCGTCGGCGCGCTGGTGGTCGCCAACCCGGTCGGCGCCGTGACCATGCCGGACGGTACCTTCTGGGCCTGGCCCTGGGAGCAGGCGGGCGAGTTCGGCGGCCCGCACCGCCCGACCGGCCCGGCAGAGCCGGAGCCGGTGCTGTTCCGCCATCCCACCCAGCCCGGGCCCGGTGGCAACACCACGATCGGCATCGTCGCGGTCGATGCCGCCCTGACCAAGGCCGAGGCGCAGCGCCTGGCGATCATGGCGCAGGACGGGCTGGCCCGCGCCATCCGCCCGGTGCACACGCCGATGGACGGCGACACCGTCTTCGCCCTGGCCACCGGCGCGGTGCCGCTGCCGGAGGCGCGGGCCGTGGCTCTGGCCCGGATCGGCGCCATCGCCGCCGACTGCGTCGCCCGCGCCATCGCCCGCGGCGTCTGGCACGCCGGGACGCTGGGGCCGCACACCGCTTGGCGGGAGAAATACGGCAAGCCTTGAACCCGCCCCGGCGGCACTGCCATCATCGCGGCGAACGCAAAGCGCCGGGATTCGCGCCGGCCGGCGACGGCACGGCCGAACAGGGAGACGATGATGGGGATCAGGGGCATGCTCGCCGCCGCCATGCTGGCGGTCGGGCTGATCGCAACACCGGCGCTGGCCGCCAAGGACCAGGCCGTGATCGGCATGGTGCTGGAGCCGCCGAACCTGGACCCGACCGGCGGTGCCGCCGCGGCCATTGCCGAGGTGGTCTATGCCAACCTGTTCGAGGGGCTGACCCGGATCGACGAGAACGGCCAGGTGCAGCCGGGGCTGGCCACCGAATGGAAAGTGTCGGACGACGCCCTGACCTACACCTTCACCCTGCGGCGCGGCACCACCTTCCACGACGGCACCAAATTCGACAGCGAGGCGGTGAAGTTCTCGCTGGACCGCGCCCGCGCCGCCGATTCGACCAATCCGCAGAAGGTCTTCTTCGAGCCGATCCAGTCGGTCGACGCGCCGGCCGCGGACCAGGTGGTGATCACCCTGTCGCATCCGGACGGGCTGTTCCTGTTCCATCTCGGTCAGGCGGCGGCGCTGATCGTGGCGCCGAACTCCGCCGCCGACAACGGCACCCACCCGATCGGTACCGGCCCGTTCAAATTCGTCGAATGGGTGCCGGGCGACCATGTCACCCTCGAGCGCACCGACGCCTATGCCGGCGACAAGCCGCAGCTGAACCGGCTGATCTTCCGCTTCGTCGCCGACCCGGCGGCGGCCTCGGCCGCGGTGATGTCGGGCGACATCGACGCCTTCCCGAACATGCCGGCGCCGGAGACGCTGGACCAGTTCAAGGCCGATCCGCGCTTCGCGGTCGAGATCGGCACCACCGCCGGCGAGACCGTGATGGCGGTGAACCAGCGCCGCAAGCCGTTCGGCGACGTCAAGGTGCGGCGGGCGCTGGCCATGGCGATCGACCGCCAGGCGCTGGTCGACGGCGCCATGTTCGGCTACGGCACCCCGATCGGCAGCCATTTCGCGCCCTATGAGGCGGCCTACAAGGACCTGACCGGCGCCTATCCCTATGACCCGGCCAAGGCCAAGGCGCTGCTGGCCGAGGCGGGTTATCCGGACGGCTTCAAGGCGACGCTGAAGCTGCCGCCGCCCGGCTATGCCCGCCGCGGCGGCGAGATCATCCAGGCGCAGCTGGCCGAGATCGGCGTCCAGGTCGAGCTGGTGCCGGTGGAATGGGCGCAGTGGCTGGAGCAGGTGTTCAAGGGCTTCGACTACGACCTGACCATCGTCGCGCACACCGAGGCGCTGGACATCGACATCTACGCCCGCGGCAAGGACAAGTACTATTTCGGCTACGACAACCCGGCCTTCGACCAAGTGATCCAGCAGTTGAACAGCACGATCGACCCGGAGCAGCGCAAGGCGCTGTACCAGCAGGCGCAGCAGATCCTGTCCGACGACGAGGCCGCGGTGTTCCTGTTCCAGCTGCCCAAGACCGGGGTGCGCAACGCCAAGCTGATGGGGATGTGGAAGAACAGCCCGATTGCCGCCAACGACATGACCAAGGCCTATTGGGCGGAATGAGAGGGACCCAGCGCAAATCGAGTCCCCCCTCCCCTCGCGGGAGGGGGGTAGGGGGAGGGGGTTTGCGCCGCCAGGACCGCCGATCCCGGAAAGGCCGGACACCTTCTCAGCACGTGGCCAGCGACATCGGCACTCTTCGATCGATAACCCCCTCCCCCTGCCCCCCTCCCGCGAGGGGAGGGGGGACTAAGAAGGGCTCTCGGCCTCTCTCCTCGGCCCGGAGCGCCTGATGCTCGGCTTCCTGGGGCGGCGGGTGGTGACGCTGCTGTTCACGCTGGTCGCCGCCTCGATCGTGGTGTTCACCGTGCTCGAGGTGCTGCCCGGCGACCCGGCGCTGCTGATGCTGGGCACCGAGGCGCGCGAGGACACGCTGGCCGCCCTGCGCAGCCAGATGGGCCTCGACCGGCCGGCGCCAGTCCGCTACCTCGACTGGGTCGGCGGCGCCCTGACCGGCGATCTCGGCACCAGCTACACCTACAAGCTGCCGGTGGCGAAGCTGATCGGCGACCGGCTGGCGGTAACCGCGCCGCTGGCGCTGTTCGCCCTGGCGCTGTCGACCGCGCTGGCCGTCCCGCTCGGCATGCTGGCGGCGGTCCGGCACAACCGGATCGGCGACTGGGGGGTGATGGGGTTCAGCCAACTCGGCCTCGCGGTGCCCAGCTTCTGGGTCGGCATCATGCTGATCTGGCTGTTCGCGCTGCAGCTCGGCTGGTTCGGCGCCGGCGGCTTCCCCGGCTGGTCCGCCGGCTGGGGACCGGCGCTGCAGGCGCTGGTGCTGCCGGCCGCGGCCCTGGCCCTGACCGAGGCCGCCATCCTGGCCCGCATCGTCCGCTCCGCGATGCTGGAGACGATGCGCGAGGACTATGTCCGCACCGCCCGGGCCAAAGGCCTGTCGAAGGGCCAGGTGCTACGCCGGCACGTGCTGCGCAACGCCCTGATCCCGGTCGCCACCATCGTCGGGCTGCAGTTCGGCTTCCTGATGGCCGGCGCGGTGGTGGTGGAGAACGTGTTCACCCTGCCCGGGCTGGGCCGCCTGGCCTTCCAGGCCATCGCCCAGCGCGACCTGATCGTGGTCAAGGACGTGGTGGTGCTGCTGGCCGCCATCGTCGTCACGGTGAACTTCCTGGTCGACGTGGTCTATGCCGTGATCGACCCGCGGCCGAAGCAGGCGGGGTGACGCGCATGCTCCGGCTTCTGGCCCATCGCGGCTTCGCCCTTGGCCTCGCCTTGTGCGTCGTCTTCATCGGCATGGCTCTGGTCAGCCTGGCCTGGACGCCCTTCCCGCCGAACGCCATCGCCATCACCCAGAAGCTGCAGACGCCAGGCGCGCTGCACTGGCTGGGCACCGACCAGCTGGGTCGCGACACCCTGTCCCGCATCATGGTCGGCGCCCGCACCTCGGTCGCGGTCGGGGTGGTGGCGGTCGCGATCGGCCTGGTCCTCGGCGTGCCGCTGGGCTTGTGGGCAGCCGCCCGCCGCGGCTGGACCGACGAGATCCTGGGCCGCGCCGTCGACCTGACCTTCGCCTTCCCGGCGATCCTCAGCGCCATCCTGATCACCGCGCTGCTCGGCCCCGGCGCGGTCAACGCCATCCTGGCGATCGGCATCTTCAACATCGCCGTCTTCGCCCGGGTGGCACGCGGTGCCGCGCTGGTGGTCTATGGCCGCGACTTCGTCCGCGCCGCCCAGTCGCTGGGCCGGTCGCGGCTGGACATCGCGCTGCGCCACGTGCTGCCGAACATGGCCAACGCCCTGATCGTGCAGGCGACGATCCAGTTCGCCATCGCCATCCTGGCCGAGGCGGCGCTGGGCTATCTCGGCCTCGGCACCCAGCCGCCGCAGGCGAGCTGGGGCAAGATGCTGCTGGACGCGCAGACCCTGCTGGCCCAGGCGCCGCTGCAGGCGGTGTTCCCGGGCCTGGCCATCGCCGTCGCGGTGCTGGGCCTCAACCTGATCGGCGACGGGCTGCGCGACCTGCTGGATCCGCGGATGAAGGTCGGGCGGCTCGGCTGACGCAAAAAACTTGCGTTGCCGCACGATCATCGCGCGCACCTCCCGCGAGCCCGCAGATAGGGTCACGGCAGCTCCATTCCAGGCCGGGACCAACCATGCAGCTGCTGTATCAGACCCATTCCCCCTATGCCCGCAAGGTGCTGGTGATGGCGCATGAGGCCGGGCTGGCCGGCCGGATCGAGGTGATCCACCACGAGACCAGCCCGACCCGGCGCAACGACGCCGTGTTCGCCGCCAACCCGCTGGGCAAGGTGCCGGTGCTGATCTGCGAGGACGGGCTGGCGCTGTTCGATTCCGTGGCGATCTGCGACCATCTCGACGGGCTGCATGACGGGCCGAGGCTGATCCCGCCGGCCGGCCGGGCGCGGGCCCTGACCCTGCGGCTGCAGGCCCTGGCCCAGGGTCTGGCCGATGCCGGCATCGCCCTGCGCTGGGAGACGGAACGCCGGCCGGAGGCACTGCGCTACCCGGCCCTGGCCGAGGGCCAGACGGCGAAGCTGGCCGCGGCCTATGATTTCGCCGAGCGCGAGGTCGACCTCGACGGCCCGGTCGAGCTCGGCCAGATCGCCCTGGCCACGGCGCTGAGCTGGCTGGAGTTCCGCGGCCTGCCGGCCTTCCGCCCCGGCCGGCCGCGCCTCTCCGCCTGGTTCGACGCCTTCAGCCGCCGCCCCTCGATGCTCGCCACGCCGCTGTCGGGCGAGACCCAGGATTGATCAGGCCACCACCAGCTCCGTCGGCGCCAACGTCAGCGGCTCGCAGCCGGTGTCGGTGACCAGCACGGTCTGGCCCGAGGTCATGGCCAGGCCCCGGTCGCTGTCGTAGAGGATGATGTGGATGAAGAACACCATCCCGGCCGCCGCCAGCGTCGGATTGCCGTGGAAGAACATCGACAGGCCGGGCGAATCCATCCAGTTCGGCGCGAAGGTGGTGCCGAGCGAGTAGCCGCAGGCGTTCAGCCGGGCGTGGCGCAGCCCGGCGGCATCCGCCACCCTTGCATGGGCGTCGAATACGTCACCGAGCGGCCGGCCGGGCTTCAGCGCCGCCTTCGCCGCATCCAGCGCCTCGACCGCCGCCTGGTGCATCGCCCGATGCTCCGGCGAGGCCTTGCCGACCAGGAGCGTGCGCATCAGGCAGGCATGGTAGTGGCGGTAGGTGCCGGCGAATTCCAGCGTCAGCTGGTCCTCGGCCGACAGGTGGCGCCGGCCGGTGAAGTAGCGGCACATCAGGGCGCCGGGGCCGGAGCCGATGATGAACTCGTTGGCCGGGTCGTCGCCGCCGCCGCGCCAGACCGCGCCCTGCATCGCCGCCAGGATGTCGCCCTCGAAGGCGCCGGGCCCGGTCAGCTTCACCGCCTCGTCATAGGCGGCATCGGCCAGCTTCGCCGCCTCGCGCACATAGACCAGCTCGGCCGGGCTCTTGATCAGCCGGAAGCGGGAGACGAGGTCGGAGGCGTCCTCATGCTGGGCGTAGCCGTCGAGCTTGGCCCTGAGGCGGAAGCCCAACGCCGCGGTCAGGCCGTAGGCGTCCCATTCGACGCCGATGCGCCCGCCACGGGCATCGTATTCGTCCAGGATCGCCAGCAGGTCGTCCGCCGGCTCGGAGCCCGCCCGGTCGACCCAGACGCGGACATCCTCGATCACCGAGGTGAAATAGGCCTGGCGCTCGTCGGCGGAGCGGGTCAGGAGCGTCATCCGCCCGTCCACGCCCAGCCACAGGCACTGGAAGTAGACATAGCCGAAGGTGTCGTAGCCGGTCAGCCAGTACAGCGACTCCTGCCGGAACACCAGCAGGCCGTCGAGCCCGCGGGCGGCGATCTCGGCGCAGACGCGGCGGCGGCGGTCCGCCAGCTCCGACGCCTCGAAATGGATCGGCATGGCGGCCTCAGCGCTTCTGGCGGAGCTCGGCGATCGGCTCGGCGTAGCGGTACTCGATGTCCCAGGGGAAGAAGATCCAGGTGTCCTGGCTGACCTCGGTGATGAAGGTGTCGACCAGCGGGCGGCCGGCCGGCTTGGCGTAGACCGTGGCGAAATGCGCCTTCGGCAGCAGGTCGCGCACCACCCGCGCGGTGCGGCCGGTGTCGACCAGGTCGTCGACGATCAGCCAGCCCTCGCCGTCGCCCTCGACCGGCGCCTTCAGGATCTTGGATTCGCGCATGTCCTGGTGGTCGTAGGTCGAGACGCAGACCGTGTCGATCAGCCGGACATCGAGCTCGCGCGCCAGGATCGCGGCCGGCACCAGCCCGCCGCGGGTGATGGCGACGATGCCTTTCCACGGCCCCAGCTCGGCCAGACGCCAGGCCAGGGCACGGGCGTTGCGGTGCAGCTCCTCCCAGGAGACCGGGAAATCCTTCCGGAACGACGCGTGCTCGGCCATGTACGGTTCTCCAACACCCCGCGGGGAATGGGCGCTTCATAGCGCAACCGGACCGGCACCGGAAGGGTGTGCCGGCCTTGATCCTGCCATGCTTGAAGACGATTCTCCGCCCCGCAGCCCCTGCGGCTGCGCTGCGAACCAGAGAGTACAATGCGCCGCCTTGTCCTGACCGCCGGCCTTCTCGCCTTCATCGCCGGCCCTGCCCTGGCCGCCGAATCCTGCGACGTGAACGCCGAATCCGCGGCCGTGGTCGCGGCCTGGGGCGCCAAGGTGCGTGACGGCTCCCTGCCCGAGGCCAAGCTGTCCGAGATCTCGAGCAAGATCCAGTCGCTGCCCTCGATCAGCGCCCAGGACCCGAACAAGGCCTGCACGGTCCTGGCCGAGATCAAGCGCGACCTCGGCCTGTAGAGGCCTCGGCTTCCCTCAGCGGAAGCCGACCATCGCCATCGCCCGCTGGACCTTCTCGGCCGGCCAGCGCTTGACCGCGCCCGGCGGCTCCTTGCGGCTGGTGACGGCCGTGCCCTCGCCGGGGCCGAGCA
Organism: Inquilinus sp. OTU3971; assembly: GCF_038440215.1. Lineage (NCBI taxonomy): Bacteria > Pseudomonadati > Pseudomonadota > Alphaproteobacteria > Rhodospirillales > Rhodospirillaceae > Inquilinus > Inquilinus sp. OTU3971. Next base: position 56,351 of record NZ_JASATH010000024.1, read on the forward strand.
GCACCGAACCGGCATCGGTCGAGACCTCGACCGCGCCGTCGAGGACCAGGACGCCGAAGGCGCCGTCGATCGGGCCGGCGAAGAAGCGGGTGCCGCGCACCCCGAGCGTGGCCACGCCGGTCTCGATGGTGACGCTGTGGTTGGGCGCCTGCTCGACGCCGCCGCCAACGAACTGGAAGGCGCCCTGCAGCCGGCGCAACGCCAGGGCGGCGTCGCCATCCGCCCCGCCATAGGCGAAGCGGTCGACCAGCAGTCGCGCCGCCGGCCCGAGCGTCAGCTCGCTGCCGTCGTCGAGCCTGACCAACAGCCGCGACTGCGGGCCGGTCCACAGCGTGTCGTCGAGGAACACCGGCGAGGCCGGGTCGAGCAGCCGGTCCTGGCCTTGGTAGAAGGCGCCGGCCGCCGCCTCGAGCCGATCGACCTGGCCGATCTTCGGACGGTCCTGGGCCAGGGCCGCGGCCGGCAGCAGCAGGCAGGCGAGAACGAACCCGACGGGACGTGAAAGTCGTGACATCGCAATCTCCCTTTCCGAGAGATCATGGTTCGGAGCGGGACCGTCCGGTGTTACCTGGGTCATTGCGCAGCGCGACCGGGCCTTCCCGTGATGGAAGACAGCCCCTATCCTAGCGCAGACATGCCAGGAGAGTCCGAGTGGCCAGCGTTTCGCCGGCGGAGAAGCGTCGCCTTCTGTCCGAGACTCCGTTCTTCGCCGCCTTTCCCCCGGCCCAGCGCGACGCCCTGGCCGCCCATCTGACCGAGCGCAGCCACGACGACGGCGACACCGTCTTCCTGCGCGGTGACGAGAGCACCAGCCTGATGATCGTGGCCTCCGGCCGGGTGGCGCTGCGCCTGACCTCGCCGCAGGGGCGCGAGATCCTGCTCGCCATCCTCGAGCCGGGCGAGATCTTCGGCGAGATGTCGCTCTTGGACGGCCGCGGCCGCAGCGCCGATGCCGTCGCCTTCGGCCCGTGCCGGCTGCTGAGCCTGGACCGCCGCGACATGCTGCCGGTGCTGCGCGAGTCGCCCGAGGCCTGCATCCGGCTGCTGGAGCTGCTGTCGACCCGGCTGCGGCGCACCAGCGATCAGCTCGAGGGCGTGGCCCTGATGACCCTGCCGTCGCGGCTGGCGCGGCTGCTGCTGACGCTGAGCGAGACCCACGGCGCCCGCGACGCCGGGGGCGAGGTGCTGCTGCCGCTGGCCCTGTCGCAGCGCGACCTCGGCCAGCTGATCGGGGCCAGCCGCGAGAAGGTCAACCTGCAGCTCGGCCGCTGGTCCGCCGAAGGGCTGCTGCGGCGGCAGGACGGGGCGCTGGTGATCTGCGACACCGAGGGGCTTGCCGACATCGCCGATATCGGGGCGCCCTGACCCGATGCACCGCCTCTGGCGCCGCTTCGGCCCGATCCTGCCCGGGCTCCTGGTCCTGGCCGCGCTGGTGGCGCTGCGCCTGGCCGATCCGGCGCCGATGGCTGCGCTGCGGCTGCAGGGATTCGACCTGTTGCAGCGGCTGGCGCCGCGCACCTACGACCCCGCCGTGCCGGTCCGCGTGGTCGCGATCGACGACGAATCCCTGCGCCGGCTCGGACAATGGCCCTGGCCGCGCGACCGCCTGGCCCGGCTGGTCGACCGGCTGGCGCAGGCCGGGGCGGCTGCGATCGTGCTCGACCTCGTCCTGGCCGAGCCGGACCGCACCGCCCCGGCCCGGATCGGGGACCTGCTGGCCGGCCGCGCCGACCCGGCCGTGCTGGCGGCGCTGACCCGGAATCTGCCCGACCCCGACCGCGACCTCGCCGAGGCGCTGGGCCGGACCCGCAGCGTCGTCGCCTTCGCCCCCGCCGGGGAGCCGGGCCGGCTGCCGCGCATCGTCGCCAGCTTCGCCGAGATCGGGCCGGCGCGGCAGCAGCTCGACCGTTTCGCCGGGGCGGTGCCCAGCCTGCCGGAATTCGAGGCTGCGGCCTCGGGTGATGGCAGCATCGGCGCGCCGACGGGCCGGGACGAGGTGCTGCGGCGGCTGCCTGCCGTCTCCCGGCTCGGCGACACCCTGATCCCTTCGCTCGCGGTCGAGGCGCTGCGGGTGGCCCAGGGCGCCGGTACCGTGACGCTGCGGGCCGCGCCCGACGGCCCAGGGCTGGACGCGATCCGGATCGGCGAGGTGATCCTGCCGGTGGCGCCGGACGGCCAGTTCTGGCTGCTATTCACGCCGGACACGCCGGCCCGCCAGGTGGCGGCGTGGCGGGTGCTCGATCCGGCCACGCCGGAGGCCGAGCTGGCGACGACGCTGCGCGGGCGGATCGCGCTGATCGGCGTCACCGCCACCGGCTTCGGCGACAGCGTGCTGACGCCGCTGCGCGACCGCATCGCCGGCGTCACCGCCCATGCCGAGGCGCTGGAGCAGATCCTGCTCGGCCGCCACCTGACCCGGCCGGCCTGGGCCATGGCGCTCGAGATCGGACTGCTCCTGGCGCTCGGCTTCGCCCTGATCGCCTCCTGGCGGCGGCTGCCGGCGATCGTCGCGGGCGGTCTGGTGGTGCTGGCCATGGTCCCGATCGCCGCCGGCGCCTTCCTGGCCTATCGCCAGGCCGGGCTGCTGCTCGACCCGACCCTGCCGACGCTGGGCCTGCTGCTGACCCATGGCGCGGTCGCGGCGACGGCGCAATGGCGGGTCGAGCGCGACCGCCGCGCCATCCGCACGGCCTTTGCGCAGTATCTCGCCCCTGCCCTGGTGGCCCGGCTGGCCGAGCATCCGGAGCGGCTGCGGCTCGGCGGCGAATGGCGCGAGATGTCCTTCATCTTCACCGACATCGCCGGCTTCACCAGCCTGAGCGAGACCGTGCCGCCGGACCGGCTGGTGGCGACGCTGAACGCCTATTTCGACGGCGTCTGCGGCTGCGTGCTGGAGGCCGGCGGCACCATCGACAAGATGGTGGGCGACGCGCTGCACGCGATGTTCGGCGCGCCGGTTGACCAGCCCGACCATGCCGGGCGCGCCGTCGCCTGCGCCCTGGCGATCCACCGCTTCACCACCGGCTTCGCCGCCGCCCGCCGGGCCGAGGGCATGCCCTTCGGCCGGACCCGGATCGGCGTCGCCACCGGCAGCGCGGTGGTCGGCAATTTCGGCAGCCGCCACCATTTCGACTATACCGCCTACAGCGAGGTGGTGAATCTGACGGCGCGGCTGGAGAACGCCAACAAGGCGCTGGGCACGCCGCTGTGCGTTTCCGCCGCCACGGCCAAGGCCTGCCCGGACCGGCGGTTCCGCCCGATCGGGCGGCTGCTGCTGCGCGGCGTCGGCGCTCCGGTCGAGGCGCTGATCCCGGACGAGCTCTGCCCCGCCCCCGCCGAGGCCTATGCCGCCGCCCATGCGGCGCTGCGCCGGGGCGAGGCCGGAGCCTCGATGCTGTTCGCGGCGCTGACGGCGGACCATCCGGAGGACCCGCTGGCACGGCTGCACACGAGGCGCCTGTCCGAAGGCGCCAAGGACGACCTGATCTCCGTCGACTGATGGATCAGCGGTGGCGGCGCGGCAGGCGGATGGCGACCGTCTGCCGGGTCGGCGCCCACACCGTCCAGCGAGGCGGCTGGACCACCCAGCGATGCGAGATCTGGGTCGGCCGCTCGATGTCGTCGTCGTGCCTGGCGGCGCGACACAAAGCGAGGCCGTAGAACAGGGCGAGCACGAGACCGCCGATGAGAGCCGCGAGCATCATCCGTACCTCCTGATCCACAAACGATGCAGCAGCCCCGTCGGTTCCGCGCGGACGGAGGCAGGCGCGAAGGCCGCGAACGGCGTATGCTCCGGATCGGACTGAGAGGAGGCTGGCTGGGGCGCTAGGATTCGAACCTAGGAATGGCGGGACCAAAACCCGCTGCCTTACCACTTGGCTACGCCCCATCGGCCGGGCGGGATAGATAGCCCAGCCGGTGCAGCATCGCAACCGCGCGTTGCCGCCCGGTTTTCGGCATAATAGAAGATTATTCGCGTATGCGGGGCAGCGCGGATCACGGCAAACGGTCAAGGCAGGTCACGGCATGAGCGGCGAACGCCCCCTTGAGGACTCCTTGCAGTTTCCGGCGCGGACCGCGCCCGAGACACAGGACGAGGCCCGGCTCAACGCGCTGAACGACAGCGTGATGCAGCTGCAGCAGGAGCTGCGCAGCGCCCGCGGCGAGATCGACACGCTGAACGAGCGGCTGGCGGAGGCGGCGGTGGCGCAGCCACGCCGCGGCGGGGTGCTCGGCTGGGCCGCGGCGGCGGTGATCGCCATGCTCGGCATCGGCGGCATCGCCCTGATGGGCTTCGGCTCGCGCGAGCCGGCGGCACCGGGGCCGTCTCCCACATGGGCGGGAACGCCGGCGACGGCCGCAGCCGCCCAACCCCCTGCCCCTCCAGCGGCGCCGGCCCGGGCGGCCGCTCTGGCAGCGGTGACGCCGCCGGCCGAGCCGACGACCGTTGCGCAGACGGGCGCGACGACCGCGCCGGAACCGGCAACCCCGGCGGCAGCGGCACTGGTGGCGCCAGCCGCCCCCGCCCCGGCGACGCCGCCGGCCGCACCGACGATCACGGCGCAGGCAGACGCGGGCGCCGCGCGGGCGGCCGGCGGGCCCCCCCCCCCACCGCCCCCCCGGGGGGGCGCGGGAATAAA
>NZ_JASATH010000025.1:0-59817 GCF_038440215.1 Inquilinus sp. OTU3971
CACTAGCTGTCATGGCGGCGAAGGAAGCTATCGAACGTCTGGCGACCTGCAATGACCAATATCCAAGTATGCCTTTGGCGAAAGCTCGCCCCACTTTACAGGCGGGGATTGTCCTGCACGAAGGCGAGGTATTCTTAGGCAATATCGGTGCACCTGATCGGCTCGACTTTACGGTGATCGGTTCCGCAGTCAACGAAGCTTGTCGAGTGGAAGCGCTCACGAAGACGATCGGCCGCGAATTGCTTATGACCGAAGCCGTGGCGCAACATCTCTGCCAGAAGGTCGAGCATCTAGGCGAACATCAATTGCGAGGTGTATCCGCTCGCGCCTCCGTGTTCGGGCTATCCGAGTGAAACGGATTTTGGGAGTAATTCTACGGGTCGAAAATTGAAGCCCGTACCGGATTAGGCGTCCGCCCGTTTGCCAAGCGCATCGCGGCCGCGAATGACATGCGCTCTACTCAATAGAGCGCCAGCTGCCGCGTGGACACGCTTGACGGGGTGACTTGCGGCTGATTCAAGGCTGGCTTTTGGAGACTGGCTTAGGCGAGCGAATCGGGCCTCGCTGACTGACCCGGATCCGCGCTCGATGGCGACCAGCGTCAAGGGCACCGGCATTCGTCGGCTACAACCTGCTCGATCTATGAAATGGTTTCACAGAAATTGTGGAACGCCAGCGGATTATCAACGCCGGACGAGCCACGTATCTCGTTCCTTATGAAAGGAAAATCCGCACTAGGCCTGATCCGCAAGCGGGATCGCATGACCCTCGGCATTGAACTGCCGCTGGACAACGATTGGTCGCCTGCCGGCGAAGCCCGGCGAGTGGCCGACGGGCGCCCGCGCGGCGTTCCCAATCTCACCGCACAGACCGACCTCATTCACAAGGCCGATGATCTCGGATTCTCGGCGATCTGGACGCGTGACGTGCCTGTCTTCGATCAAGTGAACATGGGCGATGCCGGCTCGGTCTATGACGTCTTCGCGCTGCTTGGCTTTCTTGCGGGCGTGACGCGCAACGTCGCGCTCGGCACGGCCGCGGTGGTCCTGCCGATCCGGCATCCGCTGATGACGGCCAAGGCTGCAGCCTCAGTCGACGCGCTGTCTGGCGGCCGCCTGATCCTCGGTGTCGCTTCGGGCGACCGGCCCGTCGAATACCCGCTGCTCGGCCTCGATTTCGAGGCGCGCGGCCAGGCCTTCCGCGACGCCGTCGCCTATTTGCGCGCGGCATGGCAGCCAGGCGGTTTGCCGCTGAACGGCGAGCGCGTCCCGTCGCTCGACCTGCTGCCGCGACCTGCGCAATCGAGCATCCCGCTGGTCGTCGCCGGTCAGGCGCAGCAGGAGGATGCTTGGCTTGCCGCCGACATGGACGGTCGGTTCGTCTATCCCGAAAGTCTCGAAAAGCTGGTCGGGCAGGCAGGTCGTTGGGCGGATGCAACGGCGGGACGCGGGGCCTTCATCAGCGCTTTCCATCTCGATTTGCTCAGCAACGCCGATGCCCCGGCCACGCCAATCCGCTTCGGTGCCCGCGTCGGCCGCAAGGCCCTGGTCACCCACTTGCGGGCGTTGGCTGCCGGCGGCGTCGATCACATTGCCATCAATCTCAGGCAGTCGGCGCGACCGCCCGCCGAGGTCATCGAGGAACTGGCGTCGGATGTCATGCCGGCGCTCACCAGGAAACCGGCGGCGCTTGCCGCCTGACGATCTCAGGAGACCATCATGCAGATAGTCGAGGCTCACGGTGCGGAGATCCCCGCGCTTGGATTCGGCGTGTTCCGCATGTCGGACGCCGAAGTGGAGCGAGTGGTTCCAGCCGCGCTCGAAGCCGGCTTCCGGCACTTCGATACCGCCCAGATCTACCAGAACGAAGCTGCGCTCGGCCGGGCCTTGCAAGCGGCTGGTGCCCGCCGTGAGGACCTGTTCCTCACCACCAAGGTCTGGGTCGACAACTATAGCCAGGCAAAGTTCGCCGCCTCCGTCGACGAGAGCCTCGACAAACTAGAGGTCGACCACATCGATCTGCTGCTGCTGCACTGGCCGGGCGACAAGGTCGCCATTGCCAAGCAGATCGAGATGCTGAACGCCGTCCAGGCTGCCGGCAAGACACGCTTCATCGGCGTCAGTAACCAGAATGTTGCGCAGCTCAGGACGTCGATCGCACTCAGCAAGGCGCCGATCGTCACCAATCAGGTCGAGGTTCATCCTTATCTGGATCAACGCACAATGGCGGAGGCTGCAAAGGCCGCGGGCGTCGCCATCACTGCCTACTACGGCATGGCCGACGGCGCTGCACCTCGCGATCCCGTTCTTCAGAAAATCGCAGCCAAGCACGGTAAGAGTGCCGCTCAGGTCACGCTACGGTGGCTGATCCAACAGGGTTTTGTGGCGCTTTCCAAGACCGCTAAGCCCGAACGCGTTGCTGAGAATATCGACATCTTCGATTTCGCGTTAAGCGATGGGGATATGAGCGTGATCGGCAAGCTGTCCCGCGCCGATGGCCGTCTCGTCAGCCCTCCCGGCCTCGCTCCGGCCTGGGACGCATGAGCAGTACGAGCGATGAGAAGGACGAATTCTGAGACTCCGCGCGCAGATGCCGGGCAGCGGTCCAATTGGCTGCTGCTTGCGGTCGCCATCGGCGCCTTCGACATCGGAACCTCAGAGTTCACGCCCATGGGGCCTGCGAAGTGGAGAGGATCAGCTCGGCTGCAACATTGTTCACGTGGCGCGCAGGATCCAGGATATGGGCAAGCCGTTCGGCGATATCTCGTGGGACGATTTCCGGCTGATCAACATCACCGGCTTCACCCGCAAGGTCGCCGGCCAGACGATCTCCCCGGCCGGCGAATTGCGCGTCACCACCACCGGCTCCCTGCTGATCCCCCTGCTGATCCCATTGTTCGCTCGGTTTCAGGGCGAATGCCCCGATGTGGGGCTGGCCGTCGTGCTCAGCAACGAGCCCCTGAACCTGCCCAAGCGCGACGCCGACGTTGCGATCCGGGCCACGGACAACCCGCCGGAGACGCTGGTGGGTCGGCGGGTCGCCCGGATCGCCTGGGCGCTCTATGGCCGGGCGGCCGGATTCCCGCGGCCCGAGATGCCGGCCTTCGACGATCTCACCGACCGGCCATAGGTGTCGCTCGGCGACAACCTAGCGGTGCTCAAGGCGGTGCGCTTCGTCCGGCAACACGTCACGCCGGAGCGGATCGTCTACAAGATCAACACAGTCCTCGGCCTAGCCGAGGCCGTCGAGAGCGGCATAGGTATCGGCCATCTGCCCTGCTTCATCGGCGATGTTCGCCCAACGCATGTCCGGCTGGGCCCGCCCATCCTCGGTCTTGCGGTCGATCTCTGGTTGCTGACCCATCCCGATCTTCGCCAGTCCGCCCGCGTGCGCGTGTTCCTCGACTATCAAGCCAGCGAGATCGGCCGGTCCCGGCCTCTCTTCGAAGGGGACTGGCGGATCGTGTCCGGCCCCGTCTTCGAGACGTCAGCCTCATCGAGCCGCGACGCCGAGTGATCCCTCGCGCAAGTCGAGGTTGCAGGAACGCAAGCTGTTATCTCACCCCGGGAGCGGCGCTCTTCACTACACTCCGGGTGCGCTCGGCGCACACCGAGAGGTTCCGGAACCATACAGAGGATGAGCCTTACATGACGTCGGCAACGGAGCCGTCTCTCTGCACAACTGGGGCATGGCTCCCGACAACGGGGGGCCGCGGTCGCTTTGCCCGCCGGCAACCATAGCGCCGATGCCGGCATGAAGTTCGTTCCTGACACGTCCTGGTTCAAAACCCTCGATATCGAGGTCGTCGAGGCCCTCGACGGCGTCGATCGCTGTCTTGCCTCCGATCCCGGATCGCGCCGCACATGGCACGCCCTGCTCGCGCGAGACACAGCGGCAGCAGAGCGTCTGAAACGAGACTTCTCGGTTACGTGCGAACTCGGGCATGACTGGGCTCTAGTGCCACTCGCGCTTATTCCGGCAGAGCGGGGCACCGCGCTGGTGTTTCCCGAGGCCATGGGCCAGGCCCTCGACGCCGTGATCAAGCCGGGGCATCGCGCCGCGCTATCGGATTTCCTCGACATCGCGGTCGGCGCAGCATCCGCCCTCGCAAAGTTGCATGCGCTGGGCATCGTTCACTGCGATATCCGCCCCGCCAACCTATTTCTGGATGCGGCCGGCACCGTTCGTCTGGCCGGCTTCGGCGCGGCCCAGATCATCGGGGGAACCGGCCAGGCCCCGGCGACGGCCCTCCCGGCCGGCACCTTCGTCCATGTGGCACCCGAGCAGGCCCGCCGCCATGACCCCTACTGCGATCATAGAAGCGATCTCTACGCGCTAGGCGTCGTTCTCTATGAGCTGGCCACCGGAGAGCCGCCGCTAAAAGCCGCGTCGACCCAGCAGTGGCTCCATGCGCATGTGGCAGTCGAGGCGATTCGGCCAAGCCTGCTCCATGACGCCGTTCCGAACGTCGTCGACGAGATCATTCTGAAGCTGATCGCCAAAGATCCTGCGGATCGCTACCAAAGCGCAACAGCCCTACATGCCGACCTCCTGCGCTGCCGGGACGACTGGTCCGCCATCCAGGCGATCGAGCCGTTCGAACTGGGTCGGGCCGATGTCTCGGCGAAGGGAACGGCCCCCCGGCATCTTTGCGGGCGCTCCGCCGAATTGGGATTGCTGCTGGATGCGCATTCCCGGGTGGCCGGATCGGGCTCGACCGAGATCGTGCTCCTGTCCGGCGCGCCAGGGGCGGGAAAGTCGGCGCTCGTCGAACGGTTCAGCCAGGCCATTGGGCCGTCCGGCACACGCTTTGCATCCGGCAAGAGCGATCTCATGCAGAAGGCGATGCCCTATGCCCCGCTCGTTCAGATCATCCGGTCCCTCACGACCCGATTGCTGAGCGAGAGCGACGACGCCCTCACACTGGTCAAGCAGCGTCTCGTCGACACTCTCGCCGGCCATGTGCCGCTGCTCATCGACCTCGTACCGGAAACCGAGATCGTTCTCGGGCCGGCGGCCCCCTTGCCCGCAGCCCCGGCAACGCTGGCGCAAACGCGGATGCGACGCGTCATCCTGCGGACATTGGCGGCGTTCGCAACGAGAGGCCGGCCTCTCGTCCTGTTCCTCGATGACCTGCAATGGGCAGACGACCAGACTCTCGCGGTCATCTCAGCCCTTGTGGAGGACACGCCAGAAGACCTTGTTCTGATCGGTGCCTATCGGGACGAGGAGAGTAGACAGCCAGGAAGGCTCGACGAGGTGCTCTCGGCGATCCGCTTGGCCGGCCTGCCCCAGACGAATATTGCGGTCGGCCCGCTTGCCGCCGCCGATGTCGCTCGGCTGCTCGGCGGCATCCTGAACGGCTCGGAAGCGGATATCGACACGCTTGCGGAGACCGTGCATCACAAGACGAGCGGCAATCCGTTCCACTGTATCCAGCTCCTACAGCAGCTCATAAAGGACCGCGTCGTCACCTACGATGCACATCGTCGGCGCTGGGTCTGGGACACCGCCCGGATCACCTACGAGGACAGCGTGGTCGATTTCATGCTGCGCCGACTCGACGCGCTTGCTCCGGCCCAGCGCGAGCTGCTGCGTGGGCTCGCCTGCGTCGACGGCCAATGCGACGAGATGCTTCTCGCGCGGATGTCCGGCGAAGGCCCGCGAGGCCTTGAAGAACTTTCGGCACCGCTGATCGATACGGGACTGCTCGCCCGGCGCGAAATCGGCTATGCGATCGCGCATGATCGCGTTCTCGAGGCGGCCTATGCCCTGACGAATCCCGCCGACCGGCCCCGGGAGCACGCGCGGATCGCACGGCTCATGGTCGACCTCTATGGCGAAACGAATGCCGATGTTCTGTTCGAACTCGCCAGCCAGATCGAGCGCGCCGCCGGGGATGAGATCACTGCGACCGAGCGCCTGACCTTCGTGCGAGTCCTTCTGGCCGCTGCCCGACGCGCCATGAATGCAGCGGCGGTGGAGCGGGCGGTGGGGTATCTGCAGACAGCGCGATCGTGGCTCGATCCCACCTGCGCGGCGGAGCACCCCGCGCTCGTGTTCGAGGTCGAGTTCCTGAATTGCGAATGCCTCGTCGCGGGCGGGTCCATCGAACAGGCGTCGCGCGCGGTCGGTCCCCTGCTCGCAGTCGCCGCCAGCCCCGTCGATCGGGCCGATGCGTATCGGCTCAAAGCCACGATCCACACGGTCAGATCGGACTATGAAGCGGCCATCGAAGCGGCCTTAAACGGTCTGCGGTTGCTGGGGATCGAGCTGGCCCGATGGCCCGCATCCGACGAGCTGGATGCCGCCTACGCCATGGTTCGGCAGGGCCTGAGCGACTGTCCGCTGGAGAGTTTCGCCGATCTGCCCGAGTTGAAGGACCGCACGATACAGTCCGCCTTGGCGCTTCTGTCTTCGCTGAGCTCCTCCTTCTTTGTCGAAGGCGGCCTCAAATTCCTTCACACGGCCAAGATCGTCGAACTGACCCTGCAGCACGGCACGTCTCCGGCGGCGGGATACGGCCTGGCCTGGTTCGGCGTTTTCAGCGCTAGCCTTTACGGCGCCTATGAAGATGGTTTCGCCCACGCCAGCGCCGCCGCGGCCCTGGTGCAGCGCGATGGCTATGAGGCTCAACGGACTGCAGTCTTGATCGCTCTCGATCAGGTCAGCCCCTGGACTCAACCGCTGCATTATGCGCTCGCCAGGGCGCGGGACGCCGTCACCGCCGGACATGCGGCCGGCGACATCGGCATGACGTGCTACGCGCGGAACCACATCGCGTCCGACCTGATCGCTCTCGGAGCCCCGTTGGCTCAGGTCAGGGAAGCAGTCGAGGACGGCATCGCAGTCACACAAAAAATCAGCTTCACAGACGTCGAACTCATCTTGAGAGCACAGCTTTCATTCGTCGATGCGTTGCAGAATGGCCAAGCCAGCGAGCCGAGGCCAATCTACCGAGATCAGATCCGCTCCTATACTACCCTGTTCTTCGCCTCGTATTATGAGGGGCTTACCGCTTTCCTTCTGGGCAGCGATGCAGACGCGGAACGCCTCCTACGAGAGGCTATGGCGGTGTCGTGGTCCGCGCCGGCGCATATCGATCTCGCCTACTGCCATCTGTTCTCCGCTTTGGCGGCTGCCCGGGTTGCATGCGACGGCAGGCATCCCGAAGCCGTGGAGAACCTGGCCCGCCATCACGCGATGTTTTCCCGATGGGCGGATCTCAACCCCACGACGTTCCGCTGCAAGCTGCTTCTCATCGAAGCCGAGATCGCGCGGATGAAGGGCGATCTCAGGACCGCGCTCGGCTGTTACGAGCGATCCGCCCTCGGCGCGCAAGCGGCCGGCTTCGTCCATGAGGAGGCTCTGGCCTACGAACTGGCCGGCGCATTCTGCCTGCAGCAAGGGCTGTCCCGTTCAGCGGAGAGCCATATCCGCGCCTCGCATGCCTGCTACCGACGCTGGGGGGCCGAAGCGAAGGCCCGACGGCTGGAAGCCGACCACCCCCAACTGTTCAAGGCGCCGTCCGAGGGGACCGGCGCGACGCCGGACGCCGGGCAGGTCGAGTTGAACCTTGCTGTGATCATGAAGGCGGCCCAGGCCGTCTCCCAGGAGATCCTGCTGGATCGGGTCGTCGAGACGCTGATGACCGACATGATCATCCACACTGGGGCCCAGACCGGGCTCCTGCTGCTGATGCGCGAAGGCGAGCTCGTCGTCGCAGCCAGGGCGCGCGTCATACGTAGCGACGTCGAGGTCGAACTGGATTCGTCCACGCCCACTGCCGAGGAGATTCCGGGTCCGGTTCTGAACACGGTGGTGCGGACGAAGCGGGCTCTGGTGCTCGCCGATGCCGACGCTGAAGCGTCGCGCGTCCGGTCGGAATGGCCGAACGATCGACGCATCCGTTCCGTGATCTGCCAGCCGCTGGTCAAGAGCGGCAATCTCGTCGGCATTCTCTATCTCGAGAACAACCTCGCGCCCGGTGTCTTCACCGATAGCCGCATGGCGATGCTCGACATCCTGGCGCCGCAGGCCGCGATTTCGCTCGATGCCGCCCGGCTGTACAGGGAGCTGGGCGAGGAGAACACCCGCCGCGCGCGGGCGGAGGCGGCGTTGCACCAGGCCCGCGCTGATCTCGCCCGAGCCACGCAGCTGACCGTGATAGGCGAGCTGGCGGCCTCGATCGCGCATGAGGTCAATCAGCCGCTGACGACCATCGCCTCCTATGCGGAAGCGGGCATGCGATGGTTGACGCGGCCAGCGCCCGACCTCGCGGAGGCCATGGCGGCGCTGGAGAGCATCCGCAGCGGGGCGATGCGGGCGGGTGGAATCGTGAAGGCGCTGCGGTCACTCGCAAAGCAGACGACGGCGACGCCGAGCCCGATCGATCTGAACGGTCTCATCCGCGATGTGTTGCGGCTGGCGGCGACCGACTTCGAGGTCCATCAGGTGCGGCTCACGACCGATCTAGAGCCGGACGGGATCGCTGTGCTCGGGGACGCCGTGCAACTCCAGCAGGTTGTGCTGAACCTTGTCATCAACGCCATCGACGCCATGGCCGGCCTGCCGGACGACCGGCGTCACCTGTCGGTCCGATCCACCCGGGCGCATGGAAGCATCCGCGTCCACATCGAGGACAACGGCGACGGCATCTCCCCCGAGATCCTGGAGCGAATCTTCGACCCGCTCTTCACCACCAAGACCACGGGAATGGGCATGGGCTTAGCGATCTGCCGATCCATCGTCCAGGCGCACAACGGGGCGCTGGATGCCGTGTCGGCAGTCGGCCGGGGCAGCACGTTCTCCTTCCAACTGCCGGCTCTCGATCCATAGCCCCTGCCGTTGCCTATGAGCCCTGCCTGGCGTCGGACAGCAGGGTCGAGGCCAGTGCGACGACCGGCGGAATGGCAAAGCACCATTCTCCGGCCAGGACGAAGGCCAGGGCGGCCGCTCCGCAGCCGAGGGCAAAGGCGATGACGGCGGCCGACATCCGGGCCAGGCGAGACCTGGCCGCGCCGGCCGCCTCCGGCGCCACGCCGTGCGCCAGATCCGCAAGGTCGATCATGATCTGCGTCGTCGTGCCGGTCATCAGCGTGGTCGGCGGCGCACTGGCCAGGTGGATGCGGTGGACCGCGTTCTGGATCGCCATCGCCGCGACCAGCACCATCCCGGTGACGATCGCCGGCCACGCGTCCCCGTCGGGGAAGGGGCCAAGCCGGATCGCCAGCGCGGCACCGAGCGTGAGCAGCGCCAGCTTCAGGACCAGCATCGCCCGCAGCGGCTGCAGCCCGGTTTTCTCAAGCCCATAGGCCAGGTACCGCGTGCCGATGACGACGAGGCAGAAGACCGGCAGAGCCAGCAGCTTCGCCACCGCGCCGGTGGTGCCGAGCGTCACCGCCGCGCCGAAGGTGACGAAGTTGCCCGTCACATGCGCGGTGAACAGCCCCTGCAGGGCCAGGAACCCGGCCGTGTCGACATAGCCGGCATTGAAGCTGAGGATCACCGGGAGGGTCGGTCTCATCGCGTCACCATCCGAATTTCAGCTCGATGCCGAGATAGTCGCTGTCATGCGCTCCGGCCTGCCGCAGGGCGTTGCCGACTTGATAGTGCACGGCCTCGACCGCGCCGGTCAGGTTGGCGTTGAAGGCGTAGTCGGCGCGGAACTGGCCATAGGCGCCCGTCCAGGCGTCGCCCTGCCCGGCCGTGCCGGCCACGGGCACGCTCGGCTGGGTGTAGACGGCGTCGGCCGTGGTCTCGCGCCACAGCAGGCCGAGCGCCGCCGTCAACGACAGCCCGTCGACCGGCTTCACCGTCACCGACGGCTTCACATGGATCAGGTTGCTGTAGCCGGTGTAGCCGCCGAGGCTGAAATAGTAGCCGTTCGGGAACAGCGGGTTGAAGGTGCCGAGGGTACCGTCGCCAGGACGGGTGTCGCCCGACGCAGCGTCGACCTGCAGCCCGAGCCGCGGCTGCCACAGCGTGTCGCCGAAGGTGTAGCCGGCGCGCGCGCCGACGGCCCAGGCGGCGATCGACTTCGGTCCGACCGAGCCGGTCTGGCCCATCGCCTCCAGGTCCCAGTCCAGCCCGTCGGCGGCGCCGGCGAAGCGGGCGTCGAAGATGTCGCGATGCTCGTCGCCGTCGGCGTCGAGGTAATGCGCGTCCTGGCGATCGTAGCTCGCATAATAGGCTGACAGCTCATTCGTCCCGAGCACCTGGCGCTCGACTCGGACCGTGCTGAACAGGAAATCGTCGTTGGACCGGTCGTCGAAGGGCTCGCCGTCGAAATACTGCACCGGCTGGCTGACGAAGCCGAGGACACGCCATGGTCCGCTCTCCCAGTCCATCCAGAAGGCGTCGAAGGACTGCCGGACGTTGGGGCCGTCGCGCGAGGAGACGAAGCGCTGCAGGTCGAAGGCGAAGTCCTGCCGGCCAATGCGGGCCTTGACCACGCCGTCACCCGCCGGGTGGGTGAATTCGAGGAAGGCGAGACGCAGGTCGAGCGGGTTCTGGTCGACCGGCGAGATCGACCGCTTGTCGAAGGCCCGATCATCCTCGAGCTGAACGAAGAAGCGCCAGTTCTCATTGAAGTGCAGGTCGGCATGGATCTGCAGCCGCTGCAGCAGATAACCGTCGCCCTTGCTCCCGCCGGTGCCGAAGCCCGGCGCGTCGTTGATCTCGAACCGCTCCCGAAGCGTCGCGCCGAAGGACAGGTAGGTCTGCGGGTTGCCGGCCCAGAGCGGGATGTATTTCAGGCCGTCGAAGGGCTGGGTCCGCAGGGCGGGATCGGCCAGCACCGACCAGTCCTCCTGCCAGCGGTTCATCAGGATCTTCGGCCGCGCGGGCGCCGCGGCCGGCACCTCCTGCGCGGCCGCGCCGGGCAGGAGCGCAATGGCTGCTAGCAGCCCGGCCCCAACGGGCGGGAGGGCGCGGCGGGGCCAACCGATCATCCCTGCTTTCACCGGCTCAGCCATGCGAGGCCGGACCATGGATCTCGGCGATGTAGCCGCCGGGAAATTCGACCATGGCCGCGCTGCGGCCGTCGGCGGTGTAGGGCGCGACCAGTACCGTGGCGCCGGCCGCCCTTGCCTTGGCCAGCGTGTCCTGGAGGTTCGCCACCTCATAGCCGGTGGTCTCGAGGCCATACGGGTAGGGCAGATGGCCGTCGGTGACGAGGGCGGTCAGCCGGCCAAAGGTCGATTCGACCCGGATTCGCCGGTAGGTGTCGTCCGGCCGGCCGATCTCGACACCGGGCGCCTGCCTGTCGTCGGACACCACCGTGCCATGCGAGAAGGCCAGAAAGCCGCGCAGAAAATCGTCGATGCCGTCGGGCGAAACATAGACCCGGTTCTCCGGCACGGTCTGATACGGCGCATAGGACGGCTTCGTCGTGTGCCAGTAAAGCTGCATGTTGATGCCGCCCGGCCACTGGATGACGGCGTCGCGGCCGATCGGGTCGGGGAAGGCGTCGACCAGCACGATGGCTCCGGCAGTGCGGGCGGCCGCCAGCGCCGCGTCCAGATCGGTGACGAGATAGCCGGTCCGCTCTGCGCCGAAAGGATACGGGACCGGCGTAGTGAAGCCGAACAGGGAGACGGTGCCGGCCGGCGTCTGCAGCAGCTGCGAGGTGGTGCTGCTCGGCGTCGGCGTCACGGTCGCAACCACCTGTTTCGTGCTTTGCCCGCCGAAGGTGGCGAGGAAGCTGGAGGCGAAGCGGTCGACATCCGCGGGCGCCACATAGACATGGGTGGTGTCGTATTGCGGGCCCACGGCGACCGGTGCGCCGGTCTCCCTGGCCTGTGCGGGGAACGCGGCCAGGATGCTCAGGCCGAGGGCCGCCGCGAGAAGAGGGATGCGCATTGGAGAACTCTCTCTAATCAACAGGGTCAGCTCGGACGTTTCCGGTCCCGGAGGTCGTGCCAGGCGACGAGAAGGAAGCCGCCGGCGAGGCCGAGATGCTCGAAGAAGGCATTGGCGGCGCCGAAGCGGTCGGACGGAGCCATCTCCCAGAACCGCAGGGCCAGGACGGTGGCCATCAGCGTGAACCCGGCGAGGGCCAGCGCCCCAAGCCAGCGCCAGATCCCGGTCAGGATCATGGCTGAGGCGCCAAGCTCCAGCAGGATCACCGCGACCGTGGCGGGAGCGGCCGGGGCGATGCCGAAATGCTCCATCTCGGCGATTGCGAAGGGGAAATCCGTGGCCTTGTTGAGCCCGCCCTGAAGGTAGGCGGCACAGAGTCCGAGGAGCGCCAGCCACCGGGCCCAATCCGCCCCGAATACGGGGCGGACTAATGCGGCGACACGGTTCTCGATCGTCGCGGACGTCGGCATCGTCACACCGCCCAGCAGGCGCAGCCGAGGGCGCCCCAGAAGCTCTTCAGATCGGAGACCGGCAACCGGGCCGACCAGGCCGAGGCGTGATCATGGCCGTGGATGCCGCAGCTGCTCGCACAGCCGCAACTAGCGGCCGCCGTCCTCTGCAGGGCCGCGGAACCGGCCTGCTCGGTATCGCCCCAGGCCGCATAACCGCCGAAGCGGCGCACCGGCGACCAGTCGGGCATGGCGGGCGGCGGCGCTGCCTCGTCCAGCGGGGCGAAGTCGGCCGTGGCCCAGACCACCTTGCCGCCGACCAAGGTGAGGTCCGAAGCGGTGTCGGCGATCTCGCTCTCAGCGCAGGCGAAGAAGTCCCTGTCGGGGACGATCAGGTCGGCCAGCTGGCCGACGGCGATGCGGCCCTTGCGGCCTTCCTCGTTCGAGAACCAGGTGACGTTCTCGGTCCACATCCGCAGCGCCGTCTCGCGGTCGAGGCAATTGTGCTGCGGGGTGATCCTGAGGCCGCCGACGGTGCGGCCGGTGATCAGCCAGGACAGCGAGACCCAGGGGTTGTAGGACGCGACTCGCGTCGCGTCGGTGCCGGCCGAGACCTTGACGCCCTTCTCCAGCATCCGCGCCACGGGCGGCGTGGCCGCGGCGGCACCGAGGCCGTAGCGCTCGACGAAATACTCGCCCTGATAGGCCATGCGGTGCTGCACGGCGATGCCGCCGCCCAGCGCGGCAATGCGGTCGATCGACCGGTCCGAGATCGTCTCGGCATGGTCGAAGAACCAGTGCAGCCCTTCCAGCGGGATGTCCTGGTTCACCCGCTCGAACACGTCGAGCGCCCGGCTGATCGTCTCGTCATAGGTGGCGTGCAGCCGCCAGGGCCAGCGGTTCTCGGCCAGGATGCGGACGACCTCCTCCAGCTCGCCTTCCATCTCGGGCGGCATGTCCGGTCGGGGCTGGCGGAAATCCTCGAAATCGGCGGCGGAGAAGACCAGCATCTCGCCGGCGCCGTTGTGCCGGAAATAGTCGTCGCCCTGCCGGTAGCGCGAGGTCCTCGTCCAGTTCAGGAAGTCGTCCTTCTCGGCCTTCGGCTTCTGGGTGAACAGGTTGTAGGCGAGGCGGATGGTCAACTGGCCGTCGTCGGCGAGCTTCTGGATGACGGCATAGTCCTCGGGATAGTTCTGGAAGCCGCCGCCGGCATCGATGGCGCCGGTGACGCCGAGGCGATTCAGCTCGCGCATGAAGTGCCGGGTCGAGTTCACTTGGTACTCGAAGGGCAGCTTCGGCCCCTTGGCCAGGGTGGCATAGAGGATCGCGGCGTTGGGCTTGGCCAGCAGGAGCCCGGTCGGGGTGCCGTCGGGGCCGCGCGTGATCTCGCCGCCCGGCGGTTCGGGCGTGTCCTTGCCGTAGCCGACGGCGCGTAGCGCGGCGGCGTTGAGGATCGCCCGGTCGTAGAGATGCAGCAGGAACACCGGCGTGTCGGGCGCGACGGCGTTCAGTTCTTCGATCGTCGGCAGCCGCTTCTCGGCGAACTGGTGCTCGGTGAAGCCGCCGACCACGCGCACCCATTGCGGCGGCGGGGTGACCGCGACCTGCCGCTTCAGCATCGCCATGGCGTCGGCCAGCGAGCGCACGCCATCCCAGCGCAGCTCCATGTTGAAGTTGAGGCCGCCGCGGATGATGTGCAGGTGGTTGTCGATCAGGCCGGGCAGCACCCGCCGGCCCTTCAGGTCGACAATGCGGGTCTTCGGCCCGGCCAGCGGCATCACCTCGTGGTCGGCGCCGACGGCGCTGAACGCCCCGTCGGTGATCGCCACGGCGCTGGCGGTCGGCTGGGCGCGGTCGAGGGTGGTGATCAGGCCGCGATGCAGGATCACGTCGGGTGCACGGGTCTCGGTCATCAGGATCTCTCCTGTGAAGGCGGGCGGCCGCCCCGGGTGGGGCGGGCCGCGATGAAGGCGGGGCGTCGGGTCGGGCCGGCTATCCCTCGGCTTGGTCGGTAGGCGGACGGCTGCCCTTCGGCAGATGCCCGAACATGTGCGGCTTCACCTGGTGGAGCCAGGACACGGCCGTCGGCTCCTGGCTCCACAGGCTCTTGAGGATCGGTGGGAGCTGCTCGCCGACGAGCATGCCGAGAAGCCCGATCAGGGCGACCACCGGCGGCGCCGGCGAGCGCACATTGAGCACCGCGTAGATGATGCCGACGAGAATCCCGACGGCGAGCGACACCAGATAGAGCTTCATGGCCATTCCTCTGCGGCGAGCGGGCAGGACGGGGGCTTAGGCGGCCGCGCCAGCCTCGCTGGCGTGCTCGCCGAGCGCCCATTTGGAGAAGCGGATCTGGATGCCGTAGGGCGAATGGGCCTTGATGATCTCCATGCACCCGTCATAGGTCTCCACCCGGGCCCAGTCCTGCTGCAGCTCGAACAGGTACTGCAGCGAGGAGATCGGCACGGCGCCGGCCTGGATCATCCGCTCCATCGATCGGGTGTGGGCCTCCGGCGAGACGTCGCCACAGGCATCGGCCGGCACGTAAATCTCGAAGCCTTCCTTCAGCATGTCGAGAGTCGGGAACAGCACGCAGGCCTCTGTCCACAGCCCGGCGACGACGATCTTCTTGCGGCCGGTGGCGTGGACCGCCTTGCGGAAGTTGGCGTCGAGCCAGGAGTTCATCGAGGTCCGATCGATGATGTCGTGGCCGGGGAACAAGTCAGTCACCTCGGGCATGAACGGGCCGGAGAAGGTTTTCTCGGCCACCGTCGAGATCACGGTCGGGATCTTGAACAGCTTCGCGGTCTTGGCCAGGATCTGGACGTTGTTGAACGGCACCAGCCGGTCATGCGACTGCACCCCCTGATACATCGCGGGCTGATAATCGATCAGGGCGATGGCGCTGTTCTGCGGGGTGAGCATATCGAGATTGGACATTCTGCTTTCCTCTGTCGGAAGTTTGGCTGGGTGAAAGGCGAAAGGAGGACCGTTGGCCGAAGCCATGCGGCCTTGGCGCTATAGCGGTACGGTCCGGGGGGCGGGGCGGGGCTCGGGGTCCCACGCATGGACGCGAAGGATCGTCACCCCTTATGCCGCGGCTTCAGACTAGCCGTGTCGGCCGGTCTTGCTCAGGACAACCGCCTTCCTGAGCGCAAGGCGAGTTTGCGGAATCACCTTGGTCCGCGGCAGTTCAGCGTGAGCGGGTGGCCTCGTGGAGGAACCAGCTGCGCCGTTCGGCTTCGTCGATCCAGACTTCGATCAGGCTGGTCGAGGCGACATCGTTGTGGGCTTCGCAGACCTCGTGCGCGGCCCGCAGGAACCCTGTGAGGCGCCGATTGTCGTCGGCCAGCTCAGCCAGCATGTCCGGCGCGGTGACGTAGTCGGCGTCGTTGTCCAGCAGCCGCTGGATCCGGTGGATTTGCCCGATCGACCGGAGGGTGGTACCGCCGACCTTGCGGGCACGCTCCGCGATCGCGTCCGTGGTGGAGAAGATCTGATCGGCCTGCTCGTCCAGCATCAGGTGGTAGTCACGGAAATGTGGGCCGGACAGGTGCCAGTGGAAGTTCTTGGTCTTGAGGTACAGCGCGAACACGTCCGCCAGCACGCCGGTCAGTGCGGCGGCGATATCCACAACGGCAGCCTCACCGAGATCGCTCGGTGTGCGAAGCGCGGCCTTTCGACGAGACTGAAGCGAAAGATCGTCCATGTGAGATCCCCTTCGGATCCAGCCCGCAGTGCCGGACGAGTATCGTCCGAACCGGCAGGTCTCTACGGCCGGCAACGGCCTGACGGATCGAACGGTAACGGGACAGGCCGGCGGCCTCATATCGGTCGGTCGTTTACTCCACTCATACGTGGGTTTGTGGCTGGCGGCGGCGCGCCGGGAGACAACGAAGTTCGATACCCCGACTAAACGCATGTATGATTCTATCGACCGCGGGACTTGGCCAGACTTCATCGAGCCGGCATGGCCCTGCATGCGGCATCGAAGGGGGCGAACATGATGCGCGGCATTTGGCGATGATCAGGCAGACGGTCAGAAAGATGGCTCCCGCCCCAGACCCGGCTTCGACCATCGTCATCATCGTCGACGATGACCCGACCATCCGCGGCGCGCTCGACAGCCTGTTTCGTTCGATCGGCATGGAGACGATGCTTTTCGGCTCCCCGACCGAACTGGTGAAGAGCCAGTTGCCCGACGTTCCCGGCTGCATCGTCCTCGACGTCCGGTTTCCGGGCATCAACGGACTGGATTTCCAGGCTCACCTCGCGAGCCAGGGGATCGGGTTTCCGATCGTCTTCATGACAGGCCATGGCGACATCCCCATGAGCGTGCGCGCAATGAAGGCCGGCGCCGTCGACTTCCTGGCCAAACCATTCCGCGAGCAGGATCTGATCGATGCCGTCACTGCGGCGATCGAGCGCGACCAGCAGCGGCGCGGCCAGATCGCCGCCCTGCGCGACCTGCGCGTCCGCTACGAGACGCTGACGCAGCGGGAGCGGGAAGTCATGACGCATGTGGTCGCCGGCCTAATGAACAAGCAGGTCGCGGGGGTTTTGGGGCTCAGCGAGATCACGGTGAAGATCCATCGAAGCAACATGATGCGGAAGTTGCAGGTGCGTTCGCTCGCCGATCTCGTCCGCCACGCCCAATCCCTGGGGTTGCCGCGTCCGTGAAACGTCGGATGCAAACCTCAATATGATGTTGGCTTGCCCCGGACCCCGGCATGATCGGGCAAGCCGCGGATGGGACGCTCTTCCTTCGTACCAGCACGGCGCGAAGGACATGTGGTCATGACGAAGATCCCAACGATCGCGGTGGTCGATGACGACGACGAGATCCGGCGATCTCTCTCCAGCCTCATACGGTCGCTTGGCTACTCCGTGCGGACCTACCGGTCGGCGGTGGAGTTTCTCGGCGAAGCGGGAGGCGATCCGGACTGCATGATCGCCGACATCCAGATGCCGCAGATGACCGGCGACCAACTGCAGGCCAAGCTGATCGCGACCGGCCGTGTCTTCCCGATGATCCTCATGACCGCATTTCCGACCGACGCAGTCCGTGACCGCGTGATGGCTGCCGGCGCCTGCGCGTTCATCGCCAAACCCTATGACGGCGAGACCATCTCCCGCTGCCTGCAGGCGGCGCTGGATCCCGCCCATCGCCCATAAGAGGCCATCCCCACGACATGTGCGCAACGCACGCCGACGTGATTCACCCGGATCTTCCGGCTACATCCACGGCGAAGCCGGACCGGACGAAGGGCGGAGCTTCTCCGCCCTCCCTTTTTCACGGCCTCAATGATAGCCCTGATCGGCCCGCACCCGTCCCCTGAAGATGACATAGACCGCGGCCGTGTAGGCCAGGGTCAGGGGCAGGACGAACAGGCCGGCGCCCCAGAACAGGAAGTCGAGCGAGGCCTCCGGCGCCGCCGCCTGCCGCAACGTCAGCGAGAACGGCAGGATATAGGGCAGGAAAGACCCGGCGAGGGTGGCGAAGGCCGCCGCGAAGATGGCGGCGCCGGCGAGGAACAGCCGGCGGTCGTCGCCGCGCCGGACCGATCGCATGAGCATGATGAACGCGCCCAGGCCCACGGCCGGACACAACAGCAGCAGCGGCCGCTCGATCCAGCGCTGCAGGACGGGAAGGTCGATCAGGAGCGACCAGGCGAACACCACCGCCAGGAAGGCCGCCAGCGCGCCCAGCAGCCTCGGCAGGGCGCCGAACGCGAAGGTCCGGAGCTCGCCATGCGCCTTGCCGGCGATCCAGCAGGCCCCGATCATCGCATAGCCGATGCAGAGCCCGACGCCGCACAGCAGGGCGAAGGGCCTCGCCCAGGCGAATGGTTCCCCCGCATAGGCGCCGTTCTCGATCGGCAGGCCCTGGACGATCGCGCCGACCGCCGTCCCCTGGATGAAGGCGGCGGCGTAGGAGCCGGCGACGAAGCCGGCGTCCCAGACCCACCGGAACCGTTCGGTCTTGTATCGGAACTCGAAGGCCACGCCCCGCAGGATCAGGCCGGCGAGCATCACCAGCAGCGGCAGGTAGAACGCCGAGAGCAGGATCGAATAGACCAGCGGAAAGGCGCCGAACAGCGTCGCCGCCGCCACCACCAGCCAGGTCTCGTTGCCGTCCCAGACCGGAGAGATCGACGCCAGCATCTGCCGTCGGCCGGCTTCGTCGGGCGCAAACGGGAACAGCATCCCGACGCCGAGGTCGAAGCCGTCCAGGGTGACGTAGAGAAGGATGGCCAGCGCCAATACGGTCGCCCAGAACTCGATCATGCCCGGTCTCCCATCTCGGCCGCATCGGCAATGCCGGGGCTGGCCCCGGCGAGCGAGAGCGGACGTTTCGGATTGGTCGTGAGGAGTGACAGGTCGGCCGCGGGAATCGGCCCGGCGCGCAGCTGGCGGTAGATGGTGACCCCGCCGAAGCCGAAGATCAGCGTATAGACGGCCACGAAGACGACCAGGCTGGCCGCGACCTGGGATGCCCCCAGAAACGGGGTCACGGCGTCGGCGGTCCGCAGCAGCCCGTACACGGCCCAGGGCTGCCGGCCGACCTCGGCCGTGAACCAGCCGGTCAGGGTCGCGATGAAGCCCAGGGGGAACGACAGGAATGTTGCCCACAGGAACAGCCGCGCCCGCAGGATTCGTTCGCTCAGGCTCAGCCACGAACCCCACCAGGCCAGCGCCAGCATCAGGAGCCCGCAACCGACCATGACGCGGAAGGCGAAGAACGGGATCGCCACGGGCGGGCGCCGGTCCGCCGGGAAGCTCTTGAGGCCGGTCTCCTTCGAGGAGAGGCTCATCGAGCCGATGAGGCTGCCCAGATAGGGCACGGCCAGTTCGAACCGGTTCGCCTCGGCCTGCTCGTCCGGCCATGCGAGCAGGATCTCCCGGGCCGGCTGCTCGTCCTCCCAGCGACCTTCGATCGCGGCGAACTTCGCCGGCTGCGCGTCATGGACGAAGTCGCCGACGAGGTGGCCGAAGCCGATCTGGAGCGGGACGAGGATCGCGGCCAGCCGCAGCCCCATCGTTAGCATCACCCGGCCTTCGTAGGCGGCCTGCCGCCGCAACATGTACCACGCGCCCGTCGCGGCGACGCAGAAGGCCGAGGTGACATAGGCTGCCAGCATCATGTGCGGAAAGCGCACCCACACGGCGCGGTCGAAGATGATGGCGGACCAGTCGGTCGGGATGAACACGCCGTCCGGACCCAGGGCGAATCCCGTCGGCGACTGCATCCAGCTGTTGTTGACCATGATCCAGAACGAGGACAGGGTCGTGCCGGCGGCGACCATCAGGCATGCCAGGAAATAGACCCAGCGCGGCACGCGATCCCGGCCGAACATCAGCACGCCGAAGAAGGCGGCCTCGAGCGCGAAGGCCGTGAAGCTCTCATAGCCGAGCAGGGGGCCCTGGATCGGTCCGGTCCGGCGGGACAGCTCGCTCCAGTTGGTGCCGAACTGGAAGGCCATCACGATCCCCGAGACGACGCCCAGGCCGAAGGCGATGGCGAAGATCTTCAGCCAGAACTCCGAGAGGCGCCGGTAGATGCGCTCGCCGGTGACGAGCCCGCACGCCTCCAGGAAGGCCAGCCAGGCGGCGAGCCCGATGGTGAAGGCCGGAAAGATGATGTGATAGGACACCGTGAAAGCAAACTGGATCCGCGACAATAGAAGCGGCGTGACGTCCATGGCGCAGTCTCATCGGTTCGGAGCGCCTTGGGGCGCTCCGGGCAGATCGGGAGGCGGCATCGCTTGGAACAGCGCCTCAGCGGGGCAGCAGGTTGGTCCGCGCGAGATCGACCACCTGGTCGCCACGGCCGCTCATGACCGCGCGCAGGAGCCAGAGGCTGAACCCCTTGACCTGCTCCGGCTCGATCGTCGGGGGCATCGACAGCTCCTGCTTGGCGGTGACGACGTCGAGCAGCGCCGGCCCGTCATAGGCGAGCACCTCCTCGACCGCGGCCGGGAGCTCCCCCGGATCCTCGACCCGCACCGCATGGATGCCCATGGCGCGCGCCATCGCGGCGAAGTCGGGATTGCGCAGATCGGTCCCGAGCTCGACGAAGCCCGCCGCCTTCATCTCCAGCGCGACGAACCCCAGGACGCCGTTGTTGAAGATCACGACCTTCACCGGCAGCTCCGCCTGCTGGAGTGTGATCAGGTCGCCCATCAGCATGGTGAAGCCGCCGTCGCCCGACAGCGAGACGACCTGCCGGCCGCGCTGGGCCGCCTGGATGCCGATGGCGTGCGGCAGGGCGTTCGCCATCGAGCCGTGCACCAGGGAGCCCACCATCCGGCGCCTGCCGTTCATCTTGAGATAGCGGGCCGCCCAGATCGTCGGCGTCCCGACATCGAAGGTGAAGGCGGCGTCCTCGGCGGCGAAATCGCTCACCAGCTTGGCGAGGTACTGGGGATGGATCGGCCTGCGCCCGGGCGTGCCCCGCGCCAGCTCGTCGAGCCCCGCGCGAGACCGGGCGTAGCGCGCCAGCGCGTCGTCGAGATGCAGCCGGTCCCGCTTGGCGGCCAGCTTCGGCAGCAGCGCCGTGATTGTCGCCCCGACATCGCCGACCACGCCGAGCTCCAGCTTGCAGCGCCGCCCGAGATTGGCGGCGCGGATGTCGACCTGGGCGATCTTGATGCCCTCGGGCAGGAACTGCTTGTAGGGGAAATCGGTGCCCAGCATCAGCAGCAGGTCGCAGCGATGCATGGCCTCGTAGCCGGAGGCGAAGCCGATGAAGCCAGTCATGCCGACATCGAACGGGTTGTCGTACTCGACATGCTCCTTGCCGCCGAGCGCGTGGACGATCGGGCTCTTCAGCGTATCGGCCAGCGCCATCAGCTGTGCGTGGGCGCCGGCGCATCCGCGTCCGCAGAACAGCGTGACCCGCTCCGCCCCGTTGAGGAGATCGGCCAGCGCGTCGATCTCGACGCTGTCCGGCACGACCACCGGCGCCGGCGGCAGCAGGCCCGGCCGGGACGACACGGCCCGGTTCGGCGCCGGCCGCAGGGCGACGTCGCCCGGGACGACGATGACGGCGACGCCGCGCTCCCCCACCGCGGCCCGGATCGCATTCTCCAGGACGAACGGCATCTGGCGGGGATCGGAGACGAGCTCGCAGTAGACGCTGCATTCGCGAAACAGGTTCTGCGGATGCGTCTCCTGGAAATAGCCGCCGCCGATCTCCTGGGACGGGATCTGGGCCGCGATCGCGAGCACCGGCGTGCGGCTGCGCTGGGCGTCGTAGAGGCCGTTGATCAGGTGCAGGTTGCCCGGCCCGCAGGACCCCGCGCAGACCGCGAGCTTGCCCGTGACCTGGGACTCCCCGGCTGCGGCGAAGGCCGCCACCTCTTCGTGGCGTACATGCACCCACTCGATGCCGGGCCGATGCCGCAGCGCTTCAGTGAGGCCGTTGAGGCTGTCGCCGACGACGCCGTAGATGCGCTCGACTGCGGCTTGGTGAAGGGTTTCGACGATCAGGTCGGCAATGGTTGCAGACGACATGGTGCCTCGCCTCTTTGGGTTCGCGGGACGGCGCAGGCTGGCGACCTCCTGCCCGCCTGGGGCGGGGGTCGGTTGCCGCTGCGCGGCCCGTGCTGGTTTCAGGCGCCAGGACGGCGGCGATGCGCGCCCTTGGCGGCCTGCGGATCGCTTTCGCGAGAGACGATCAGCAAGCCTGGCCGAACCGTACCGACACGCCAGGCGTGGCACATTCAGACACCAGGGTAGCGCTCTCATACATGAGGCTAGGGCTCAGAGGGCCGAGGCGCCGAGCCGGCGGCCATAGGCGGCGATCTGCTCTCCGACCGCGCGCCGCTCCTGCTCAAACCCGGCCAGGGCCGACCGCAGATCGGCCTGCGTCGCCAGATGCCGTTGCAGCGCCATGACGTCCCCGGCGGCCTTCGACACGCCCATGGCCGTGTGCGGCCGCACCACGAAGGCAGAGTCGCCGATCAGCGCGACGGAGCGCCCGACCATGTGCTTCGCCTGATAATCGAAGATCCCCTGGATCGACGGCGCTCCCTCCACGGACACGGCGAGCGCGAATTGCGGCGGCAGGCTCTCGGCCGCATCGCGGCGCAGCGCCAGCAGCCGGTCCTCCGGCAGCCCGCCGCGCGGCAGCGAGAAGGTATGGCTGCGCCCGGAGCGGTCCGTGAACAGCGCGGCGAGCGCGTCCGCCGGAACGTGGCGGTACCACACCCAGTTGTAGCGCCGATGGCCCTTGGACACTTCGCCCCCGGGGCCGGGCACGAGATAGCCGAGAGCCTGGCCCCCCGGTGCCAGGTAGAAGGCGAAACGATCCAGCAGCAGGGAGGCCGCCTCGGGGAGAATCGTCTCTGGAATGAGGCCGCGCCAGGCGACATATCCGGCGAAGCTGTTCTCCGGCGTCTCGGGATCGACCGCCTGGCGCACGACGGAGCCGATGCCGTCCGCCCCGATCACGAGATCCGCCTGATCGGTCGATCCGTCCGCGAAGCCGATGACCGCGCCAGCATCGCCGTCCACGACCTGCACGGCCTGTCGGCCGAGCCGATAGCAATCCGTCGTGAAGCGGGACGCGACGCTGTCGTAGAGGACATCCCAGGAGATCTGCGTCTGCGGCGTCGCGACCGTCTGCACCACCTGCCCCGCCCGATCCAGGACGATGCGCTCCTTAGCCACCACGCCGATATGCGCGATGCGCTCGACGCCGATCAGCCTAAGGATCTGGAACACCTCCCGCTGGGCGACCAGCCCCGCTCCCCGGCCGGAAAGACCCAGGGCCGAGCGCTCGTAGATCCGGACGTCATGCCCGTCGCGCTGCAGCAGGACGCCGGCGAAGAGGCCGGCCAGCGAGCCGCCGATGATCCTGATCCGAAGCGGTTTCATGGATGGCGTCTTTCTCGTTGCGCGGCGCGCCTCGTGCGCCGATCGCCGCCGGGGCCTTTCCCTTGAGACACCGTCCCGACACCGACGGCAATCATACGCAGGTGTGATGCCGCTACCTGCAAGCACTACAGATGCCACACGGCCAGGGCAGTACTTTGGTTGCCAAGCAGGACCAAGACGATCGACAGTCGTTCTTTACGAGAGCCGATCGAAACGTCCGGCATCTTCCGAGGCACGGACAATGAAGCAAATCAAAGAGGCAGATCGGCATTCGACCGCTGTCGGCCGCACCGTCATTTACCTGATGGCCGCAGCGGCAGGCATCGCAGTGGCGAACATCTACTACAACCAGCCGATGCTGGGCCTGATCGAGGCCGAGCTTCCCGGACGGCTGTCACCGCTGATTCCGACCGCGACGCAGCTGGGCTACGCCGTCGGCCTGTTCCTCCTGGTGCCGCTCGGGGACATCCTGGAACGCCGGCGGCTGATCGTCGTCCAATTCGGCGTGTTGGCCCTGGCGCTCGCCATGGCGGCGGTGGCCCCGAACGCGATGCTGATCCTGCTGGCCTCCCTTGCTCTCGGCGTCTCGTCAACCGTGGCGCAGCAGATCGTTCCTCTCGCCGCGCATCTCGCCGCCCCGGAGCGGCGCGGCGCGACAGTGGGCACCATCCTGGCCGGCATCCTGACCGGCATCCTGCTGAGCCGCACGCTCGCCGGCTTCGTCGCGACCTATGGCGGCTGGCGCGAGATGTTCTGGCTGGGCGTGCCCATGGCGCTGCTGGCGGGCGGGCTGATGATGGCCGTGCTGCCGCACAGCCCGCCGGATTCGCGCCTCGGTTACGGCCGGCTGCTGCACTCGATCGTCCATCTCTGGCGGGAGTTCCCGGCGCTGCGTCTGGCCGCGGTGACGCAGGCCCTGATCTTCGCCGCTTTCACCGCCTTCTGGACGATCCTCGCCTTCCGGCTGCTGGAGCCGCCCTTCGGCCTCGGCGCCGACGTCGCCGGGCTGTTCGGCATCGTCGGCGCCGTCGGCATCTTCGCCGCCCCCCTCGCCGGCCGCTTCGCCGACGCCCGGGGACCGGCCCCGGTCGTTGCCATGGGCGCGGTGCTGACCCTGGCCTCATGGGCCGTCTTCGGCCTGTGGACCTCGCTGGCCGGGCTCGTCCTCGGCGTGATCCTGCTGGATTTCGCGATGCAGTCCGCCCTGGTGTCGAACCAGCACATCGTCTTCGCGCTGCGGCCCGAGGCCCGCGCCCGGCTCAACACCGTCCTGATGGGCTCGATGTTCATCGGCGGCGCCTTCGGGTCGGCCGCCGCGACCTCCGCCTGGGACGCGGGCGGCTGGCCGGGCGTGGTCGGGCTCGGCCTCGCCCTCGGCGCGGCGGCGAGCGCGCTGCAGCTCGCCAGCCTGATCCGCGCCCGGCGTCACGGTCACGCGACCTGACGGCGGCAACGACACCCCTTCCATTCCAGCCCGCGGCACCGGCCTCGAAGGATCACGCCGATGCGACTGAGATACGCGCTCATTGCCGGCACCGTTGTCGTCCTGGCGTTCGGCGTGGCGGCCCTCGCCTATGCCTGGCGGTCCGAGATCGCGCCGATCCCGACGCCGCCGGCGTCGAGCTTCGATCCGAAGCTGGTCGAGAAGGGCGCCGAGCTCGCCCTGGTCGGCGACTGCCGGACCTGCCACACGGCCCCGGGCGGCCGCGTCTACGCCGGCGGCCTGGCGATGCCGACGCCGTTCGGAACGATCTATTCCACCAACATCACGCCGGACCGCGAGACCGGGATCGGCGCCTGGTCGGAAGAGGCGTTCCGTCGGGCCATGCGCGAAGGCGTCGATCGCGAGGGACGCCACCTCTACCCCGCCTTCCCCTACGACCACTTCACCCGGACCTCGGACGAGGACATCAAGGCGCTCTACGCCTTCTTCATGTCACGGGAGCCGGTCGCGGCGAAGGCGCCGGCCAACGACCTTCCCTTCCCGATCAGCATCCGGCTCGTCCTCGCCGGCTGGAAGCTTCTGTTCTTCCGCGAGCAGCAACTGGAGCCGGATCCGGCCAAGGATGCCGCCTGGAACCGCGGGCGCTACCTGGTCGAAGGGCTCGGCCACTGCGGTGCTTGCCATACGCCGCGCAACCTGATGGGTGCGGAGGAGACCTCCCGTGCCTTCCAGGGCGGAGAGGCAGAGGGCTGGCATGCCTATGGCCTTGGACCGGCCTCGCAGGCGCCGGTGCCGTGGACCGCCGCGGCGCTTGAGCAGTATCTCGCCGAGGGCTTTCATCCGCAGCATGGTGTCGCCCGCGGTCCGATGGCGCCGGTGGTCAAGAACCTGGCCGGCGTGCCGCGCCAGGACGCCGCCGCGATGGCGGTCTATCTCGCCTCCCTGGGGCAACCAATGGCCGATGGTAGCGCCGCCCCGCAGGACGCGGCCGTGGCTACTCCGTCGGCGCCGCAATCCGCGGGTATCCAGGCGGCGACGCCGTCCGGGGACGCACAGCCTGGGGCGCAGCTCTATGCCGCGACCTGCGCCTCCTGCCACGACTCCGGCAGGCCGCTACCGCTCGGCGCCGTGCCGCTGTCCCTCTCCACCGCCGTGGCCGGCGAGAGCCCTGAGAATCTCGTAAACCTGATCCTGGCCGGCATTCCGGCGGCCAACGGTGCGAGCGCGCCGATCATGCCGGGGTTCGGCGCCGTCATGACCGACCAGCAGGTGTCCGCGCTGGCCCGCTACCTGCGCAGCCAACTCGCGCAGCGGCGCGAGTGGCCGGATCTGGATGCCGCGATCGGCCGGGCCCGCGCCGCCCAGGCGACCCTTCAAGCCAAGCAGTGAGGACGTGATGCCGACGCTGACGATCAACGGTGCACCGCGTACCATCCGGTCGACGCCGGACACGCCGCTTCTCTATGTGCTGCGCGACGAGCTCGGCCTCAACGCCGCGAAATATGGCTGCGGCCTGGGCCAATGCGGCGCCTGCACGGTGATGGTGGACGGGCAGGCCGTCTTCTCCTGCATCACTCCTGTCGAGCTCGTCGCCGATCGTACGGTGACGACCCTGGAGGGGTTGGGGACGCGCGAGCATCCCGGCGTGCTGCAGCAGGCCTTTATCGACGAGCAGGCAGCCCAATGCGGCTACTGCATCCCCGGGATGATGATGCGGGCGCAGGCGCTGCTGGAGCGCGACAGCGATGTCTCGGACGCTGCGATCCGCGCCGAGCTGGAACCGCATTTGTGCCGCTGCGGCACGCATATGCGCATCCTGCGGGCCATCCGCCGGGCGGCCGACGCGATGGGCCGGGACCGGCCCGCCAAGACCTCGGAGGGCCGGTCATGAGCATGGTCATCTCGCGCCGCCGCGTCTTGGCCGGAGCCGGCTCGCTTCTGCTCAGCTTCAGCTTGGTGCCTGCGCGGGCACAGACGGAAACCGGCAAGGGTGGTGGGCCATCGAAGCGCGGGTTGCCCGGAAGCCTGGACGACACGCCGCGCCTCGACGCCTGGATCCGTATCGACGCTTCGGGCGCCGCGACGATCCTGACCGGCAAGGCCGAACTCGGGCAAGGCCTGAAGACGGCGCTGCTCCAGGTCGCAGCCGAGGAGCTCAAGGTCCCGTTTGGCTCGCTGACCCTGATTACCGCCGATACGGACCTCACCGCGGATGAGGGCTACACCGCGGCCAGTCACTCCATGCAGGATTCCGGCACCGCGATCCGCAACGCGGCCGCGCAGGTCCGCGATATCCTGATCGGCGAGGCGGCCCGGCGGCTCGGTCTCTCCGAGGCCCAGCTGCACGCGGCCGGCGGAGCGGTGCTCGGGCCAAACGGGGTCAAGATCGGCTATGGCGAGCTGGTCCGCGACCAGTTGCTGGATGTCGAGGCGCAGCCCGTCTCGCGGCTGACGCCCACCGCCGACTTCACCATCATGAACCACCCCATGCCGCGGGTCGACATCCCGGCGAAGGTCTCGGGCGGCGAGGCCTATGTCCAGGACATGCGCCTTGCCGGCCTGCTGCATGCGCGCGTGATCCGGCCGCCGAGCTACGGCGCCGTGCTGGAACGCGTCGACACAGGCCCAGTCGAGGCCATGCCCGGCGTGGTCCGGGTGGTTCGGAACGGCAGCTTCCTGGCCGTCGTCGCTGATGAGGAGTGGATCGCGATCCAGGCAATGCGCCGCCTCGCCGCCGCGGCGGTCTGGACCGAGAGTCCGTCCCTGCCGGACGAGGCGAATCTCGCGGCGGCGCTGACGGCCCTTCCTTCGAAGGACACCGTCATCTTCGACCAGGGGCAGGCCGGCGCCGCCGGCACGGTGGTAGAGGGAACCTTCACCCGCGCCTATCTCGCCCACGGCTCGATCGGCCCGTCCTGCGCGGTCGCGGAGGCGCGCGATGGGGCGGTCACCATCTGGACTCACACCCAGGGCGTGTTCCCCCTGCGCCAGGCCATCGCCGGCATGCTGAATCTCCCGCCCGAGAAGGTGCGCTGCATTCATGCCGAGGGCGCGGGCTGCTACGGGCACAACGGCGCGGACGACGTCGCCGCCGATGCCGCGCTGATCGCGATAGCTGTCCTGGGCCGGCCGATCCGCGTGCAGTGGATGCGGGAGCAGGAGCATTCCTGGGAGCCTTTCGGCCCCGGCATGGTCACGTTGGTCCGCGCCACGGTCGACCAGGCCGGTGACATCGTCGACTGGCACCACGAGGTCTGGAGCCAGTCGCACATGATGCGGCCAGGCCCGCCCGGAACGCTGCTCGCGGCCCGGGACATGACGGATCCGGCGGCGGCGCCGCCGCCGGTCGAGCTGGCGCAACCGGAGGGCGGCGGTGACCGCAACGCCATTCCCCTCTACCGTTTCCCCAACGCCAAGGTGGTGCATCACTTCCTGCCGGAGATGCCGCTGCGCGGCTCGTCCATGCGCTCGCTCGGCGGTTACCTGAACGTCGTCTCGATCGAGAGCACGATGGACGACCTCGCCCGCGCCGCGGGGCAAGATCCCATCGCCTTCCGGCTCAGATGGCTGGACGACGACCGGGCCCGCGCCGTGATCCAGGAGGCCGCGGCGAGGTTCGATTGGAGCGGCCGCCCGAAGCCAGCTGCCGGCGGCGGATACGGCTTCGCCTTCGCCCAATACAAGAACCTCGAGGCCTATTGCGCGATCGCCGTCGAGATCGCGGTCGAGCCGGAGACGGGTGATGTCCTGATCCGGCGGGTGACCGCGGCCGTCGACACAGGCGAGGTCATCAATCCCGACGGCGTGCGCAACCAGATCGAGGGCGGCATCGTGCAGTCCACGAGCTGGACCCTGTTCGAGCGCGTAACCTTCGATCGCACACGGATCACCTCCGTCGACTGGTCGGCCTATCCGATCCTGCGCTTCGCCAGCGTGCCGGAACGGATCGACGTCGCAATCCTCGACCAGCCGGGGGCGCCATTCCTCGGCGTGGCCGAGGCGGCGCAGGGGCCCATGGGAGCCGCCCTGACCAATGCGATCCGCGACGCGACCGGCCACAGGCTGCGCGACCTGCCGCTGACGCCGGCCCGCATCAAGGCGGCCATCGGCCCCTGACAGAGGCTACGCAACGATGACGACGGCGACCATAGGGGCCGCGGGCTCCCGACCCGAGGCCGCCGCGCCAGGCGCGGAGGGCCGCGGGCTCAAGCGCGCCCTGACACACCCGGTGTTCCACGCCGCGATCCTCGTCGCCATCGTTACGTCCGGATGGACGGTGGCGTCGAACTGGGATCGCTGGACAGGGACCTCCCGTTTCCAGCGGACCGACGACGCCTTCATCGCGGGCGACACCACACCTCTCGCAACGCAGATCTCCGGCTATGTCCGGTCGGTGGCCGTCGACGACTACCAGGTCGTGGCATCGGGGCAGCTGATCGCCGAGATCGACCCGGCAGACTACCAGGCGCAGCGCGATCTGGCGGAGGCGGATCTGGCCGCGGCCCGCGCCAGCCTCGCGGGCATCGCCGACAAGCGGGCGGTCCAGGCCGCGCTGATCGACCAGGCGAAGGCCACGATCGACGTTGCCCGGGCCGAGCTGGCGCCCGCCGCGGCCGAAGCGAAGCGCCAACGCGATCTCCTGCAGACGGGCATCGTCGGGACCGAGCAGCATGTGGAGCAGGCCGATGCCGATGCGGCGAAGGCGGCGGGCACCCTGTCCCTGTCTCAGTCGCAACTCGTCCAGCAGCAGGCCCTGCTGACAGCGCTCGACGCGGAGGAGCAGGAGGACGTCGCCCAGGTGGCGGCGGCCGAAGCCCGGCTGAAGCTGGCGCAGGACAATCTCGGCTATACGCGCATCCTGGCCCCCGCCAACGGGATGACGGGCGCCCGCCAGGTCCGCCCGGGTCAGTTCGTCTCGCCCGGAACGCAGCTCATCACGCTGATGCCTCTGGCGAAAGTCTGGGTCATCGCGAACCTCAAGGAAACGCAGATGACCAATGTCCGGGTCGGCGACCGCGCGAACATCACCGTCGACGCCTTCCCGGACGTCGTCCTGAGCGGCCGGGTGGAGAACTGGTCCCCCGGGACGGGCAGCGTCTTCGCCCTCCTCCCGCCCGACAACGCGACCGGCAACTTCACCAAGGTCGTCCAGCGGATGCCGGTGAAGATCGCGCTCGACCAGAACCCTGCCCTCGGGGCGCTGATCCGCCCCGGCATGTCCGTGATCGCCACGATCGACACGGGCGGTTCTCCGGGCGGAAGCGCCGCCTCCGCTGATAGCGGAGGAGGCCGATGACAGCGGCACCAGCCGGCACTCAACCCGCACCCCCGTCTGCGTCCTGGAGGCCCTATGTCGGCCTCGTCGGCGTCATGCTGGGCTCGATGATGGCGACGCTCGGCACGCGCGTCACCACCTTCGGCCTCGCCGATCTTCGCGGCAGCCTGGGGGCCGGGTTCGATGAGGGCGCCTGGATCACGACGGCGCTGGGATTGGGACAGCTGATCTCGGGCATCTCCTGCCCGTATCTCGCCTCCATCGCCGGCGGACGCCGGATCCTTTTGTCAGGCATTCTCGTCTTCTTCGTCGCCAGCCTGCTCGGCCCGTTCTCTCCAGATCTGGACGGCTACCTCGCCGCCCAGTTCTTCGCGGGCCTCGGCTCGGGAACGTTCATTCCCCTGACCCTGATCTTCATCCTGCGGCACCTGCCCAAACCGATGCTGATCTACGGCATCGCCATCTATGGGATGAATCTCGAGTTCTCGCAGAACATCGCGGCGTCCCTGGAGGGGTTCTATCTCGACACCCTGTCCTGGCACTGGCTCTCCTGGCAGTACTGTCTCGGGCTTCCACTGATGTTCCTGTGCGTCTGGCTCGGCATGCCGGCGGACCCGCCCAATGCTCCAGTGCTGAAGCGGATCGACGGCGCGGGCTTGGCATACGCCTGGCTGGGCCTCGGCGCCTGCTACGTCGCGCTCGATCAGGGCAACCGGCTGGACTGGACCCGCAGCGGAACCATCGTGGGCCTCCTGGCCGTCGGAGGCCTTGCCTTCGCCGCCTTCGTCGCCCGGGAACTGAAGACACCCTATCCTGCCTTGAATCTGAGGGCTCTCGCCGCGCCCGGGCTTCTCGTCCTGTTCATGCTGCTGGCGGGGCTGCGCTTCATCATCCTGTCCACGGCCTATGTGATTCCCACCTATCTGCAGACACTGCAGAACTACCGCGCCCTTGAGATCGGCGCGGTGCTGATCTGGATCGCCGCGCCACAGATCATCCTGGTGCTGCCGCTGGCCCTCCTGCTACAGCGGATCGATCCGAAATGGACGCTGGGCGCCGGGGCGGCCCTGGTCGCCGCGGCATGCGTGTTGGCGACGGGCCTGACAGGTGCCTGGGCGACGGCGGACTTCCTGCCCTCGCAAGTCATGCAGGCGGTCGGCCAATCGCTCGCACTGACGAGCCTGGTGGCGCTGGTTGCTACGACCATCAAGCCGGAACAGGCCGTCACCATCGGCGCCTTCATGCAGACGAGCCGGCTACTCGGCGGTGAGGCTGGCATCGCCTTCATGCAGACCTTCCTCAGGCAGCGCGAGCAGCTCCATTCCAATCTGCTGGGCCTTCATGTCCAGGGCCAGTCGGGGGACACAGCCAGCCGGATCGCCGCCTACGGCCATGCCCTCGCAGGCGAACTCGCCAGCGGTTCGGGAGCCGCGGCCGCCAACATCAAACTGCTCGCGAGTGCTGTCTCCCAGCAGGCCTATGTCCTCGCCTTCATCGACGCCTTCCAGGCGGCCGCTATCGTCGCCCTGTTCTGCTGGCTCCTGGCAGCACTCGTTCCGAAGGGCCCGCAACTCGCCGCCGTCCCCGCCCGAGCCGCGAGCCCGTCGGCCGAAGTGTCATGATGGTCGAAAGCGACCATCCCCTCGAACACAGGCGGCCGACGGCTGCCTGTGTGCCCGTGACCTCAAGAGAGAGTTCAAGCATGACCATCCTGACAGCACACGACGGCACCGAGCTCCACTACAAGGATTGGGGCCGGGGGCAACCAGTCCTGTTCAGCCATGGCTGGCCACTCAGCGCCGATATGTGGGACTACCAGATGCTGCATCTGGCCCAGCAGGGCTATCGGGCCGTGGCGTTCGACCGGCGGGGCTTCGGACGGTCCAGCCAGCCCTGGGACGGCTACGACTACGACACCTTCGCCGACGACATCGCCCAACTCATCGACTATCTGGATCTGAAGGACGTGATCCTGGTCGGCTTCTCCATGGGCGGCGGCGACGTCGTGCGCTACCTCACCCGCCATGGCAGCGGCCGGGTGGCGAAGCTGGTGCTGATCAGCGCGATCACCCCCCTGTTCATCAAGACCGACGACCACTCCGACGGCGTCCCGGCGGAGGTGTTCGAGGGCATCCGCGCCGGCATTGCTCATGATCGGCCGCAATTCCTCGACGACTTCAACACCATTTTCTACGGCACCAACCGGCCGGAGAGCACAGTGTCGAAGGGCATCCTGACCCAGACGCTGCAAATCGCGCTGCAGGCCTCGATCAAGGCCACGATCGACTGCGTCACGGCGTTTTCCGAGACGGATTTCCGGCAGGAGATGGCCGAGATCGATGTCCCCACGCTAATCATCCACGGCGACGACGACCAGACGGTACCCATTGGCCCCACCGCAAAGCTGGCCGCCAGCATCGTCCCCGGCGCGCAGCTCAAGGTCTATCGCGGAGCGCCGCATGCGACCTGCACCACCCACAAGGACCAGGTGAACGCCGACCTGCTGGCGTTCATCCGCGGCTAGGCCGGACGCCCGGGCGACCGGGCGCCTCCACTTGCCGCCGTCCGCCGGCGGCGGACAGCGGCCAACCCTCACGGAGCGTCAGCCGATGACCCAGAAAAGCTACACCATCCAGGCCAACGGCATCCGCCAGTTCGTCATCGAGGCCGGCGACGGCCCGCCGGTGATCTTGCTGCACGGATTTCCCGAGACCAATTTCGCATGGCGGTTCCAGATCCCGGTTCTGGCCGAGCGCTATCGCGTCATCGCGCCCGATCTGCGCGGCTACGGCGAAACGGACAAGCCGGCCACAGGCTACGACAAGCGCAACATGGCCAGGGACATCCGCGAGCTGATGCGCGTCCTGGACCTGCCGAAGGTCGCGCTCGTCGGCCACGACCGCGGCGCGCGGGTGGCGACCCGCTTCGCTAAGGACTATCCGGACCTGCTGGACCGCTTGGTCGTGATCGACAACGTGCCCACCCGCATTGTGGCGCGCGACATCAATGCCCACATCGCCAGGGCCTACTGGTTCTTCCTATTCCACCTGGTGCCGGACCTGCCCGAGGCGCTGATCGCTGGGCGCGAGCACATCTGGCTGCGGCATTTCTTCTCCGACTGGACCTATGACCCCTCGACGATCTCCGGTGAGGCGTTCGATACCTATGTCCGGACTTACCGGGCACCTGGCGCCGTACGCGGCGCGATGGCGGACTACCGGGCCAATGCCGAAGATATCACCCAGGACGAGGCCGATGCCGACGTCAAGATCGCCTGCCCGGTGATGTCGATGTGGGGGGCCGATTTCCACGCCGTCGGCAAGCTGTTCGACATGACAAAGGTGTGGTCGGAGTTCGCTGACGACCTGGTCGCCTATCCCATTCCCCGGTGCGGTCACCTGCCCCCGGAAGAGCGCCCGGATGTCGTCAATCAGTTGCTCCTCGATTTCCTTGAGAGCTGGCGCGGCTGACCGCCCGCGGCCTCCACATGCAAGGACAGGCAGTGTCTTCCTGGCATCGATGCGTGGCGCTCACGATAGTTCGTGAAGCTGCCACTCGCTCCCCCGACATCCGCGGCGCAGTCGTTCCACGTCCCCGGCCGGTCCGATGCTGAGTGCCGACGACATCCTTGGCATGGCCGGCGACACGTTCGTCCAGACCGGCGTGCTCGCCGTCATCGGCGCCGTGGTGACGCGCGTCGTGCTGCGCCACCACCCAACCCGGCGGCTGATCGGCCAGCTCGCCTTCTTCGCGGCGCTCACCGCCCTGTTGCTATACCACGGCATCGTGCCCTATCAGCCTGATCCGGCGATCGCATCCAACCTGCAGCGCTTCTTCGTCGGCCTTGCCAAGGTGGTCTGGTGGATCAATGCGGCCTGGTCCATCATCGGTATCGTCCGCGTCTTCCTGATCCTCGAACATCAGCCCCGTGAAGGACGGCTGCTTCAGGATCTCGTCGGCGGTGTCGTCTATGTCAGCGCGTTTCTTTCGGTCGTCGCCTACGTCTTCGATGCCCCGGTCGGGACGCTAATCGCCACATCGGGCGTCTTCGCCATCATTCTCGGCCTGGCGCTGCAGAGCACCCTGAACGACGTGTTCTCGGGCATAGCACTCAACCTCAGCCGACCTTACTCCATCGGCGACTGGCTCGTGCTCGGCAACGGGATCGAGGGCCGGGTGGTGGAGACCAACTGGCGCGCGACGCATCTCCTCAGCGGCACGAACGATCTTGTTATCGTCCCGAACGCCGACCTGGCGAAGGCGCGGCTGTCCAATCTGAGCAGTCCCGAACGAAGCCACGGCGTGACGCTGACGGTCCGGTTCCAGCCGACAACAGCGCCGGCCGCGATGGTCGAGGTGATGCGCTCGGTGCTGCTGAGCAGCAACTCGATCCTCTCCATCCCCGAACCGACGGCAGTGGTGACCGCGCTGGACGCCAACGCTGTCGCGCTCGATCTGTCCTTCCGGGTGGCGGAGATTGCGGCGACAGCGCAGGCGAAGAGTGAGATTTTCGACCTGATCTACCGCCAAGCAAAGGCGGCCGGCCTAGTCCTGTCCCTGCCGCCCAACGCCCTCGGCGCCGCGCCGGTCGCAGCGGGGGCAGAGGATGTACCCGTCCATCACCGCAGCACGCCGCAGCGCCTTCTCGACGCTATCACCCTGTTCGATTCTCTGACCGAGGACGAGAAGGAAGCCCTGGCCTCAACCATGACCCGCCGCACCTTCCGCAGCGGCGAGACCATGGTCGAACAGGGAACGGTGCTGACGTCGCTGATGATCGTCCGCAACGGCGTCGCCACGGTGACCCGGCTGGAGCATGGCAACGGGACGGAGCTGCGCCGGCTCGCACCCGGCGACTTCTTCGGCGAACGCGGCCTGCTGACCGGCGAAGGCGAGCCCGGGACCATCCAGGCCCTGACGCTCGTCGTCGTCTACGAAATCACGCAGGAAGGCCTGGCGCCGCTGCTGCGGGACCGCCCCGCGATTGCCGAGGAGCTCGGCTCCCTGCTGGCCCGCCGGACCGCCAGGGACCGGTACCGCCTCGAGCAGGGCGATGGATCCCCCGCCATCACGTCGGCTCCCGGCCTGGCCGCACGGATCCGGCGCCTGTTCGATCTCTGAGCCGCTTGCACGACATATCACTCCCGCATCCAGGCATGGGATTCTGCCTCCGCCTGTGGACTTCCAGGATGGGCGCCAGAAGAAGCTGAAACCCGTCGTCGATCAGCCCCTGCAGCCGGTGGGCTGGCCGACACGAACCCAGTCGGGGCAAGACACATCGATGTTCGTGAGAGCTCGCGACCACGGC
Organism: Inquilinus sp. OTU3971; assembly: GCF_038440215.1. Lineage (NCBI taxonomy): Bacteria > Pseudomonadati > Pseudomonadota > Alphaproteobacteria > Rhodospirillales > Rhodospirillaceae > Inquilinus > Inquilinus sp. OTU3971. Next base: position 35,220 of record NZ_JASATH010000025.1, read on the forward strand.
GCAGATGAATTCACCTTCCAGACCAACGACGATCCGCTGCTGAAGCTGGCCCTCTATGTCCAGACAAGCTGACCCTGATTGACGGCGAAGCGATTCTGGCCAGTTCCGATTCCACGAGTGGCGGTGCAGTACATCGTCCAGGATCCCCCGCCGGCATCGGTCACCGATCGCGCTTCCGCGCGCGTGGGGATATGAGAGCGTATGAGAGGGGTGGTTGTGGGGACAGGATACCACCGATACCCATACAAGCTGGTGATCGCCGTATAGCTACATCAAATTCTGCAGCATACTGCTGGGGAGGGCTTGTCACGTTCGCGGCGTTGCAGAACGCTCGCGAGGAGCGTAGCGGTCGTCATGACCCCGCTTGGCTATTCCGGCTATCGCTTTCCATCCGACGTGATCCAGCGTGCCGTCTGGATGTACCTCCGCTTTACCCTGAGCTACCGCGACGTCGAGGACTTGCTCGCCGAGCGCGGCATCGAGGTGTCGTACGAGACGATCCGTCGATGGGTGAGTGCGTTCGGCCCGATGATCGCCCGACGCCTCCGCGCACAACGGCCAGCGCCGCATCGGCGATGGCACCTCGACGAAATGTTCGTCCGGATCGGCGGCAAGCTGAGGTATCTGTGGCGCGCCGTCGATGTCGAGGTACTCGAGGTGTTGGTTCAGGCTAGGCGGGATACGGCTGCCGCCCGCAAGCTGATGCGCAAGCTCCTCAAGAAGCAGGGGATCGCCCCGAACCAGTGGGTCACCGACAAGTGTCCGGCGTACGGCGCGGCGCTTCGTGATCTGCAGCTCGATGGCATCGCCACCTGCGGGCCAAGCGGCAAAACAACCGGGCCGAAAGCTCGCATGTCCCGGTTCGCCGACGCGGGCGCAAGCTGCAACGGTTCAAATCGGCCGCCTCGGCGCAGCGGTTCTTGTCGATGCATGCCGCGACCTACAACACGTTCAACATCTGCCGTCATCTCACCACCGCTCGCACGCACCGGCTGTTCCGAGCCGAGGCATTCGCAGCATGGCGTAGCGCGGCAGGCGTCGCCGCCTGAGCCCGGCGGACGCTCGCTTCAGAGCGGCCACGCCCGACAACGTGACAAAGCCATTCTCCGGTCGATCTCGTCGACGGAATCCAGACGACATACAGCACTGTCGTGAAAGGCAGCTCGATGGACCTTGTCCAAATCGACGGCCCCTTTCGAGTACCTGCCTCAGATGCGGAAGCTGCGCAGCCAAACAATGGGTCGGCGCTATCCTCACGCGAAGATCGATAGGATCACCGCCGCTTGACCTGGATCAAATCTCTCCCACCCCGGGTGGGCGATCATGTCTTCCATCCCGACGGATCGGACTCGGGAGGGAGCTTTAGACCGATGCGACAGAGGGATGGCACGGAAATGCAGTCGAAGAGAACGGTGCCATGGCACCGGGCTCGGGCGGCTCTGTGCATCCTGTTTGCTGTTGCTGCGGTCCTGTCCCTCAGCAATTCGATGCCGGCGCAGGCCAAGGCCAGCCCGTATCAGATCGTCTCGGCAGGATTCGCAGCCGATCCATGCCAGGGCGATCCCGCTCTCGGCATCGAACACTGCCACCTGACGACGACTTGCCCCCTCTGCGCCCCGCTCGATAGATCCATGGGGATCCTGGCGGCCCCGGACTTGGCATCGAGATGGCCCTCGGCAGCCGGCAAAGCGCTCAATCCCGGCCGGGCGATCGAGCCCCAGATCCGTCCCCCGGCGCTGCCCCTCCGGGCCTGATCGCCGCTGTCTCCGGCGCTCCGCGTCGGATGCAGTGGCGCCGACGACCGGCGGGAAATGCTCCAATCATGAGCTCTCGCTGGGATCGTGATCGCTCAGGAGACATCGTCATGGTCGCGTCAACGCGGGCATCCACGGCACATCCGGTCGCACCGCATCTCCCCATCGTACCGCTGGGGCTCAGTCTCAGCCTGTTTCTGGTGATCTCGTATGCGCTGTGCATCCTCCTCGGCCTGATCTGGCCGGGCGGCGGCCTGCATCAGCCGTGGCTGCAATTCCTGCCCGGCTTCACCTGGCTGACCTGGCAGAGCTTCCTTCTCGGCCTGGTCGAGACCTTTGCCTACGGCTGGTACGCCGCACTGCTGTTCGGGCTGCTCTTCAACACCTTCGCCGGCCGCCTCCGGTAGAGCCGACGTGCCTCTTCGATTCAGGAGAACCAGATCATGAAGACCTTTCGGACGATGACTGTCATCGGAGCCCTGGCGATGGCGGCAACGCCGTCTTTCGCCGAGGACAGCCATCACCCAGCCAATGCGGCACAGCCGGCGCCGCCCGCGGCGACCGCGATGCCCGACGCACCGCAGGCCACGATGGGCGGCGGGATGATGTCCGGCGGCATGATGGCGATGATGGGGATGATGCGCGGCGGCATGCCGGATCGCATGATGGCTCCCGCTCACATCGAGGGGCGCATCGCGTTCCTCAGGACGGAACTGAAGATCACCGAGCAGCAGCTTCCCCTCTGGAATGCCGTCGCGGACGCTCTGCGTGCCAACGCCCGCTCCATGGCCGGCATGATGGAGGACATGCAAGCCGCGATGATGCCATCCCAGGGCTCTGAGCCCAGGCCGCTCCTTCAGCGGCTCGATGTCCATGAGCAGATGCTCGCCGCCCGGCTCGACAGCCTGCGTCAGATCAAGACGGCCCTGCAGCCGCTTTACGCGGCGCTCGACGATACGCAGAAGCGGGCAGCCGACGATCTGCTCATGCCGGGGCCGATGGGAATGATGTGACCGGTGAGCGGCGCGGACCGGGCCTATCGCCGCGCACGTCCTCGCGATGTTCCCACATAGGTCCGGAACTGCCGCGCTCGCCGGTTTCCAGACGGAGGCTTTACCCATGTTGTTTCACCAGCATGCTGATCATCAGCACCCTGCGGCGAACATGAACCAGAGTGACGATGCCGCTCCACAGCAGTCCAGCTTCTGGAAATCGAAAGGTGGGCTGGTCGCGATCGCATTCCTTCTGATCGCCGCATTCCTGCTGCTGTCGGAGCACCGGGCGCATGTGCTCGGCTACCTCCCCTTCCTGCTGCTCCTCGCCTGTCCGCTCCTGCACCTGTTCATGCATGGCGGGCACGGCGGGCATGGCGGCAGTGGGCACGGCGGCCCGACCGGGCGCTCCAATCGGGCGAATTCCCCTCCGGATGGAGCGTGAACCATGGACACCCAAGCCCCCGCCTATGGCCTGTGGAGCCTGGTGATCCTCAACTCGGCCATCTTCATCTTCTTCGCGTTCAGCTTCTTCAAGCCGGCCACGCGCCGGGACTGGACATCGTTCGGGGCGTTCAGCGCTTTCCTGATCGCGCTGTTCGTCGAGATGTACGGCTTCCCGCTCACCATCTTCTTCCTCTCGGGCTGGCTGCAGAGCCGGTATCCCGGCGTCGACTGGTTCTCGCACGACGCCGGACACCTGCTGGAGATGACGTTCGGCTGGCGGGCCAACCCGCATTTCGGGCCGTTCCATCTCCTGAGCTTCGCTCTGATCGGTGGCGGGTTCGTCCTGATCAGCGCCGGCTGGCATGCCCTGTTCACCGCACAGAAGAAGGGCGTGCTTGCGACCACCGGACCATACGCCCATGTCCGACACCCCCAATATGTCGGCTTCGTCTTCGTCCTGCTCGGTTTCCTCCTGCAGTGGCCGACCGTCCTGACCCTTGCGATGTTCCCGGTGCTGGTCGTGATGTATGTGCTGCTGGCCCGGCGTGAGGAGCGCGAGGTCAGGGCCGAGTTCGGCGCTGCCTATGACCGCTATGCGGCCGAGGTTCCCGCCTTCTTGCCGAGATGGTCCCACCTCTTCGGCGGACCGGCCGCGCCCTCCGGTCCGGCCCATCATGGCGAGGGCACGCCATGACGACCACGACCATCGAGGTCAGCGGGCTGCAGGACGTGCTCGATCCGCTCGTGGTCGAGAAGCGCCTGCGGCGGCTGCCGGGCGTCACGGCTGCCAACGTCAACTTCGCCTCCGGGACGGCGACGATCTCGTTCGACGAGGCCCGCACGACGGTCGAGGCGATCCGGGCGGAGGTGATCGCCTGCGGCTTCCATTGCCGGGGCGAGATGGTGCCGCGGCATCTCTGCATCCCGGACGAGGTGACGGTGCCGCCGGACCACCCGGCGGCGCCGCGCCGCCACGGCACCGCCCCCGACGCCCCGGGCAAGGCGAGGCCGATGCCGCAAGACATGATGGCGCATGAGATGGGCCATGGCGCGGGCATGGACATGCAGGTCATGGCCCGCGACATGCGGAACAGGTTCTGGGTGAGCTTGGTCTTCTCCGTGCCGATCTTCCTGCTGCAGCCGATGGGCCTGGATGCCCTGCGCATCGACCCGCCCTTCGGTCTCGACCGCGAGATCCTGCTCTTCGTCCTGGCGAGCGGTGCGATCCTCTATCCGAGCCGGCCCTTCGTGGTCGCCGCCATCCGCGCGCTGAGGAACGGTGTCCTTAACATGGCGGTTCTGGTGCTGCTCAGCGTCGGCACCGGGTACCTTTTCAGCATCGGCGCGACGTTCTTCTTCGAGGGACAGCAGTTCTACGAGGCGTCGGCGGTCCTGCTGGTCTTCATCCTGCTCGGCCACTGGCTGGAGATGCGGGCCCGTGCCGGTGCCTCGGAGGCGATCCGGCGGCTCATGGACCTCGCTCCCCCGATGGCGACCGTCCTCCGGGATGGCCGGGAGATCGAGATCCCGACCGCCGCGGTCCAGCTCGGCGATACGGTCATCCTGCGCCCGGGCAACAAGATCCCGGCGGATGGCGAGGTCATCGACGGCCGGTCCGACGTCGACGAGTCGATGCTGACGGGCGAATCGATGCCGGTCTCGAAGACGCCGGGCGACATGGTCATCGGGGCGACGATCAACAAGAGCGGAACCCTGCACTATCGCGCGACGAAGGTCGGCGCCGACACGGCGCTCGCCCAGATCGTCAAGCTCGTCCAGGAGGCTCAGAACTCCAAGGCCCCGGCCCAACTCCTTGCCGATCGCACCTCGCAGTGGCTGGTGCTCGCGGCGATCCTGATCGGTCTGGCCACCTTCGCGATCTGGTATGTCTGGCTGGGCCAGACGCTCCTCTTCGCGCTGACATTGACGATCACCGTCTTCGTCATCGCCTGCCCGGACGCCCTTGGCCTCGCCACGCCCATGGCGGTGATGGTCGGCACCGGGCTCGGCGCCGTGAACGGCATCCTGTTCAAGAACGCCTCGGCGCTCGAGGATGCGACCAAGCTCGACATCATCGTGTTCGACAAGACCGGCACGCTCACCATGGGCCAGCCCCGCGTGGTCGAGGTGATCCCGGCCGGACGGTCTTCGCCGGACGAGGTGCTGCGCATCGCGGCGGCGGTCGAGCGCGGTTCCGACCATCCGCTCGCCCTGGCGATCGTCGACCAGGCCAAGGCGCTGGCTGCCCCCGAGGCTCGGTCCTTCCTCAATCTCGAGGGAAAGGGCGCGCGTGCCGAGGTCGAGGGGAAGACGGCGTTCCTCGGCAATCGTCGGCTGATGGACGAGGAGAAGATCGACCTCGGTCCGCTCACCGCTGCGGCAGAGCAGTTGAAGGGAGCCGGGCGCACCGTGGTCCATGTGGCGCGCGACGGGCAGATCCTGGGCCTTGTCGCCATCGCCGACGCGCCGCGTCCCACGGCCCGGGCGACGGTGGCCAAGCTGCGCCGGAGCGGCGTCCAGGTCGCGATGCTGACCGGAGACAATGCCGGGACCGCAAAGCGCATTGCCGGCGAGCTCGGCATTGAGATGGTGCTGGCCGACGTGCTGCCCGGCCAGAAGGCCGCGAAGATCAAGGAGCTGCAGGCACAAGGGCTGAAGGTCGGCATGGTCGGCGACGGCATCAACGACGCCCCGGCGCTCACCCAGGCCGATGTCGGCTTCGCCATCGGCGCCGGAACAGACGTCGCCATGGAGAGCGCCGACGTCGTGCTGATGAGAAGCGACCCCTACGACGTCGTCGGCGCCATCGAGCTGTCGCGCGCAACCCTGCGCAAGATGCACCAGAACCTGTGGTGGGCGGTCGGCTACAACGTCATCGCCTTCCCGCTCGCCGCCGGCGTGCTCTATCCCGTCCTGCTCAGCCCTGAGATCGCCGCGCTGGCGATGTCGGGCAGTTCCGCGCTGGTCGCCATCAACGCGCTGCTTCTGAAACGGACGCGGCTCGAAGGGCTCGGACCCGCCGGCGGCCTGGAAGCCAAGCCGGGAGTCGCGGACACGCGTCCCAGCGGAGCGCCGGTATGAGGCCGTGGAGGGAATACGCGAGATTGGCGCCGCGGCTGTCGCTTCCCGCCCTCCTCTTCGCCGTGTTCGTCACCGCGCTCGGCTACGGCATCGTCCTGCCGGTCCTGCCTCTGATCGTGCAACGGCTGACAGGAACGTCCGAGCCGGCCGTCATCGCCCGTCACACGGCCTTCATCACCGCCATCTTCGCGGCCGCACCTCTCGCCGCGGCGTACCCCTGGGGGCGATGTTCGGATCGCATCGGCCGTCGACCGATTCTGGTCGTCGGCCTCGTCGGCTTCGGCCTGACCCTCGCCGCATCAGGGATGGTGGAAAGCCTGCCGGTCCTCTATGCGATCCGGCTGCTGAACGGTGGCTTCGCCGCCACTATCGTTCCGGCGGCGCTTGCCTACACCGCTGACAGCGAAACCGATGAGTACCGTCGGGTGCGACGCTTCAGTTGGATCAGCATGGCAAGCATCATCGGCTTTCTGGCTGGGCCGATGCTGGGTGGCGTCACGGCGAGATGGGACGGCCTAGCGCTCGCTGAGGTCATCGCGTTCCCCAGCAATGCAGTCCCGTTCCTGCTCGCGGCGAGCCTGGCCATGGCCGGCGCCATGGCCGCATGCACAGCGGCATCGATTATCGCGCACCGATGGGAACGCCGGTCGTAGCCGCGGCGGATGGCCTGGTGGCAGCGGTTGCAACCGACGACGGCTACGGCCGGCATATCGTGATCGCGCATGCCGCCGCCAGCACCCTCTACGCGCATCTCAAGGCGTTCGCGACCGGCCTTCGCCCGGGCCAGATGATCAGCCAGGGGCAGACGATCGGCTATGTCGGCCGCTCAGGCCGGGCGACCGGAACGCATCTGCACTTCGAGGTGACCGAAAATCGAAGGTGGGTTGATCCTCAGCTCGTGCTCGGCCCCGTCGTCTCTGGAAGGCAACTGGCCCAGAGGTGACGGCACCGAAGCACCGTGTTCCCGCCGTACTCGGCCGGCGAGGTGCGTAGAAGATGGCCGTCCTGCCTCGACTGGCGCCTGCCGAACGCGGAACTCGGCTGATTGCAACACGGTTACCATCGGGCAAACGCGAGGGATTTCATGGTCGAGCAGCCGATCGACTATTTTCTGATTGTCTGGTTCGCCCTCGCCCTGCTCTCGACGGCCTATGTCGCCTGGGATCAGTTCCGGAACAATCCGGAGCCGGTCGTCATGCGCTGGGGCTTTATTCTCGTCACCCTCTACATGGGGCCGTTCGGCCTGCTGCTCTATGTGCTTGCCGACAAGGTGCCGCGGCCGGGCACACATGAGGAGTTCACGTCCCCTCTTTGGAAGCAGGGCACTGGCTCGACGATCCACTGCTGCGCCGGTGATGCAACCGGGATCATTCTGGCGGCCGCGGTGACCGCCACACTCGGCCTGCCGATGGCGATCGATCTCGTCATCGAATACGCCGCCGGCTTCGCCTTCGGCCTCTTCATCTTCCAGTCGCTGTTCATGAAGGAGATGATGGGCGGCACATATTGGGAGAACGTGCGCAAGACCTTCCTGCCCGAATTCATCAGCATGAACGCCATGATGGCCGGCATGGGGCCGGTGATGGCCTTCCTGATGATGGGCCGCGACATGCGCGCGATGGAGCCGACGGAGCTCCTGTTCTGGGGCGTGATGTCACTCGGGGTGATGGCCGGGTTCGCCCTCGCCTATCCGTTCAACGTCTGGATGGTGGCCAAGGGCCTGAAACACGGGCTGATGACCGAGCGGAAGCCCGGAACGCGATTTCACATGGCACGGCCGGCGAACCCCGGCAACGAAGAGGAGCACGGGAGGCACGACGGCGCAGCGGCCGCTCACGGCGAGCATCACGCTCACCCCAACGGGGCCCAGCACGACGCCGGCCAGCGCCATCACCAGGCGGAGCTTCCTCCGGCCAGAGCCCCGACCGGCCCCCAGGTCGCCGCCATGGCGGGCGTCACCCTGCTGATGCTGCTGACCGGCCTCATCACTCCGGCCTTCTCCGTCAATCTCGGGCTCAGCGCACGCGATGTTGGCGGCGTGATCATGCCGCCCGGTATGATCATGGACTTCAACACGCCGGCACAGGCGATGCGCGACATGGCTGCGATCCGACCGAGCCTCGTCAGCTACGAGGCTCGGCCCACGGCTCGCGGCGACCAGCCGCTTGAACCGCGCATCGAAAACGGAGTGAAGGTGTTCGATCTTGAGGCTTCCGTCATCCGCGCGATCCTGCTCCAGGAATGGCTGAAGCGGAGGTGGCTGACCTATCCGGCGATGCTCATGGAAGGCGGCCTTCCGAACTTCTTCACGATCAACGGCAAGGCCTATCCCGCGACCGATACGATCCGGATGCGGGTCGGCGAGACCGTGAAGCTGCGCTTCGTCGGCTCCAACAACAATTTCGTGCATCCGATGCATGTCCACGGCGGCCCCTTCGAGGTGGTGGCCGTCGACGGGGAAACCCTGGCAGAGAGTGCGCGCCACCTTGCCGACACCGTCAATGTCGGCCCGGGCCAGCGGTTCGATGTGATCTGGACCGCGCGCCGGCCGGGCAAGTGGTTGATCCACTGCCACATTCCCCACCATACGACCAACAACAACGTCGAGGAGGCGGGCGGCGGCGGGCTGACGATGATCATCGACGTTGAGGCCTGACCGCTGCCCCTAGCTCCTGACGTCGCGGCAAACCCGAGTGATCCGCTGCAGGCGAGGGAGCGCCAGGCAGGCTGCCTGGCGCTCCGGAGCGTTCTGGAACAGCTATTGGCCGTTCTTGGCGAGCCAGCTCTTCAGAAAGGCGATCTCCTTCTCCTGAGCGGCAATGATCTCTTGGGCCAGCTTCTTGAGCTCCGGATCCTTTCCGTACTGGAGTTCGACCTTCGCCATATCGATGGCCCCCTGATGATGGGGGATCATCCCCTTGGCGAAGTCGACATCCGGGTTCCCGGTCATCGACTCGGACATATCGGCCTGCATCCGGCCCATCGCATCCATGAAGGCCTTCGACGCCGGATCGTTCATCGCGCCGGCCCGCGCGGACATTCCGGGCATGTTGGAATGATCCATGGTCTGCGCGACAGACGTTTCCGGAACGGCGAACTGAACCGCCGCCCAGGCGCTGAAGCCCAGAACAGCCAGAATGCCGGCGGAAAGTCCCTTACGTCCCATCATTGTGCTCCTGATACGTGGTTGGAGGTTCGGACCGACGCCCAAACCCGATGCAGGCCGTCGACCTGTGGCTGGCCGGCTCCGACAGCGATGGTCTGACAGGCTATCGGTCATAGCCCGAGACCCTCCTGGAAGCCGGGAATCCATCGATGAAATACGAGAACGGCCGCGGCCGAGAGAACAGCGATGGCGCCGAAGTGCCACAGCAGGACCATCGCGGCGGTGTCCAGGTCGTGAAACAGGTTCAAGAACGCCGCGGGCAGCGAAAAGGCGGATAGAGCGGCGATCGCGACGGCCGGGCCCCTCCACAGGAGCACGGCTTCCCTCGCAAAGCCGAGCATGGCGACAAGCAGCGCCCCCCCGACCACGGTGATGACGAGCGGACATTCCGGGCTGCTGGCGAAGGCAAAGGCGAGCATCCCCTCCCGATAGAACTCGGCGGCGATGCCGGCGAATTCCGAAGCAAGCCAGAATCCGAAGGCAACGACCGGCAGGAGAAGCCACAGCCGCGACCGCCGCGGGACGCGTAGGACAGAGAGCGTCAACACGCCCGCCAGGAAGACCAGCGCCGAGGTCGCGACGGAGGAGACGAAGAACCCGTCCGCCATGTGGGACGCGAAGTCGGCACGAAACGGGCTCAGGAATAGGAGAAGCAGCAGCATGACCGGTGCGACGGAAAAAATCACCAACCGCCATGCACGGGCTCGGTTCTCGACACCCAGGGGCCGCAGGTCGGCCACCAGGATCTCGATCAATTGCTCCGTCCGAAGTCGTTGCGATGCCATGGCCAGCCTCCAGCCTATTCCGCGTTCGCGCGGGCCTGACGCGCCTGAACCTCGCCGGGCCATCGGCTCTTGATGTAGGCCAGGACATCCGCGATCTGCTGATCGGTCAGAACGCCAGCGAAGGTCGGCATATCCGATTCGTAGCCGGACGGCACAATCTTACCGAAGCCGTTCTTCACGATCTCGAACAGGACGGAATCCGGGTGGTGCCAGGTATGGCCGCTCGCGTCATGCGGCGGCGCCGGCAGGCGTCCCGACGGAAGCCGTGACTGCCAATTCGGCTGTCCCTCCAGGTTGACGCCGTGGCAGACGGCGCAACTCCTCGCGTAGACCGCGGCGCCGGCCGAGACCTGTGCCGGATCGCGCGGATCGACCCGCGGCGGCCTGCTCCCGAGCCACCACAGGCCGGCGCCAGCGAGCAGCAGGACGAGCAGTCCGGAAACGGCGGAGACGCAGAATATGGGCTTCATCGTGCTCATCCGCCGCCGGCTGCCGACAGCGGCTGGGGCGCCGCGGCGATGAGGTGGTGGTGATCGGCTTGCTCCGGGAGGAGCCGCTGCGCTTCGAGGAGCACATCGCGGGCGATCGGGGCGGCGACAGCCGAACCGCCGCCCCCGTGCTCGACGACGACGGCGGCGGCGAACCGCGGCTTCTGCACCGGCGCAAAGGCCACGAACAAGGCGTGATCGCGACGTTCCCAAGGAAGATCGTTGTTGGAAATGACGCCCGACTGCCGCTCCGCCATCGTGATGCGCCGAACCTGCGACGTCCCCGTCTTGCCCGCCATGGCTTGGGCGGAAGTGGAGATCCGCGCCGACCAGGCCGTGCCGTCGCGCGCATTGACCACCGCGTTCATGCCGTCGAGAGCGAGCGCAAGAAACTCCGGGTCGATCGGGAGCGCGAGCGGTTCGGCTTCCTCGGGCCTGCGGCGAAGCAGCGACGGGGTCAGCGCTCGTCCGCTCGCCAGCCTTGCCGCCATGGTCGCGAGTTGGAGGGCGGTCGTGGTGACGTAGCCCTGCCCGATTCCGGCGTTCACGGTCTCGCCGACGCGCCACGGCTGGCCGAAAGCGGCTTCCTTCCACTCCACGGTGGGAATGCGCGCGGCGCGCTCCCCCGCGAGCCCGATATCGAAGGAGGAGCCGAGACCGAGGGTCTTGGCCATCGCGGCGATCCGGTCGATCCCGACCCGAATGGCCAGGTCGTAGTAGAAGACGTCGCACGACCACTTCAGCGATTCGCGGATCCCGACCCGGCCGTGCCCGCCCCTCTTCCAGCAATGAAAGCGCGAGCTGCCCAGCTCGAACACGCCCCGACAGGTGGTCGCATGGTCAGGGGTGATCACGCCGCCCTGCAGGGCCGCGAGCAGCACCACCATCTTGAAGGTCGACCCGGGCGCATACTCGCCGGAGATCGCCTTATTGAGAAGCGGCCGATCGGCGCTATCCGAGAGCCCCTTCCATTCCGCCGAGGTGATGCCGTCGACGAGGGTGTTCGGATCATAGCCCGGCTGGGATACCATGGCGAGAACGCCGCCGTCACGGAGGTCCAGGACCACGGCGGCCGCGCTGCGTTCGGTGGCAAGGCGCTGCGCGACATACTCCTGCAGCCCGCTGTCGACGGCGAGCGTGACGTCCTCGCCGGGCGTGCCGGGCGTTTGCGACAGGAGGCGAACGGTCCGACCCCGGACATCCACCTCCACCTGAACCGTTCCAGGCCGGCCTTGGAGACGTTCCTCGAAACTGCGCTCGAGGCCGTTCGCCCCGATCTTCAGGCCAAGCTTGGCCGCCTGTTCCTGAAGAGGGTCGTCCAGCGTCGACGGCTCCGCCAGATATCCCGTGAGATGGCCCATGACGGATGCGAGGGGATACGCCCTCTGATCACGCTGCTCGACCGCAACCCCCGGCAACTCCGGAAGGCTGACCGAGAGCGCCGACATCTGTTCCCAGGTAAGACCGGACAGGACTTCCGTCGGCACATAGCTGGCCTGGTGGCGCGCCCTGTCGATCACGCTCTGGATCCGATCGGAACCGATCGGGACGATGGTCGCGAGCCGCTCGAGCGTCGACCTCAGATCGTCGGCGTTCTCCGGCGTGATCATGGCGGCGAAGCTCTGGGTATTGACGGCGATCGGAGCCCCGGTCCGGTCGAAGAGGCGGCCGCGCGAGACGGGCACCATGCGGAGACGGATGCGGTTCTTGTCCGACAACACCTGATATTTGTCCCGCTCGAGGACCTGCAGCCGGTACAGATGCGCGCCGAGGCCGGCAATAGCGGTCGCCTGCAGCCCGGCCAGGACGAGCGCCCGCCGCGTGAACGCCTTCTGCTTGACCTTGTCGTCCTCGAACATGCTCAACCCCGCACCGACGGCTCGTGGGTCGGTCCGCTGGGTATTCGCAATGGAGCGCCCGAAGGCTGAACGCCGGGGGTTCTGGTGATTTCGAGGACGATTGCGACCGCAAGGACGATCACCCCGACGGCAGCGACATAGACACGGATGGGATCGAAATAGCTCATCAGGAGCTGGCTGCCGAACGCCGCGACCAGAATCTTGTTGCAGATGGGACAGGCGACCCCGAGGAAGTTGATCACGCCGCCCAGCCCCGCCATCTTGGCCGAGCAGGCCGGGTGTCGGACGGCGACATAGAGGCCGGCCAGGGCGGACGATGCCGCCAGGAACGCAACCTCACAGTCGCCGACAGGCGTCATCCGCACGAACCACGGATTGCTCCAGAGAGCCGCGACCGTTCCGAGTGCCGAGAAGGACAGGATCGCGGTGACGATTCCGCCGACACTTCGGGCCAGCGCCGGAGTAGAGGCGAATGTCCTCAAGATCCGTCTCACTGAGATGTCTCCCGGGTCGAGGTCAGAGCCGGATGATCGGGAAGCTGCGGCCATCATCCGGCTCGATCCTTCTCGATCAGGCTTTTCAGCGGGTCATAGCCGATGGCGCCCGGGATCAACTGGTTGTTGATGATAAAGGCCGGAGTGCCCTGCACGCCCAGCGCCTGGGCAAGGTCCCCGTTGGCCCGCAGCTCCGCCGCCACCGACGGGTCTCTCATGTCCTGGCTCAACCTGTCGATGTCGAGCCCGACCTGCTTGGCGGTCTCGTAGATCACTGCCTCGGTGAGCTGTCCTTTGACCGCCATCAGCTTCATGTGGAAGTCGAGATATTTGCCCTGCCTCTGCGCCGCCAGCGAAGCCTGCGCCGCGGCGACCGAGACCGGGCCGAGAATCGGGAACTCCTTCATCACCACGCGCAGCCCGCTGTCCTCCTTCAAAAGCCGCTCGAGGTCGGGCTGCACCCGCTTGCAATAGGGGCACTGGTAGTCGAAGAACTCGACCAACGTGACGTCGCCCTCGGGATTGCCGATCACCGGCGAGGACGGGCTGCGGAAGATCTCGTCGGCCCGGCTGGTCAGCGTCTTGGCCTGGGCCGAGTGATCCTCAGCCTCCTTCTTGGCCTGGTAGGCGTCCAGCGCCTCGACCACGATCTCCGGATGCGCCCGAATGGTGTCGCGCACGATCTGCTCGATCGCCTGCTTCTGCCCCGGGTCGATCGCCTGCTGGGCCGAGGCAGAGGGGGCCGCGATCGCGGCCGCGACGGCGAATGTCGCCGCCAGCCGTCGAACGGTCATGGATCGAAACATCCGATCCTCCTTGCATTTTGAGGTTCGAGGAGAGGACCTGCGAGGGAAACGGAAGCCGACGTTCGGGTGAGGACACGAGGAAATCCGGCCGCGCCCGCCGGCGAGATTCGCCGCCCAGGACACGCTGGATTCCGGAAGCTCGTGCGCTCTCGTGCTTGTGGATCGATCCGACGGTGCGGTTGCTACCGCCATCCGATCCGTGAATGCCGGGGTGCCTGCGTAGGCTGCGGCCCGACCAGGCCGCTTCGTCATTCACCATGCTTCATGAGCGCACGGAAAGCCGCGACGGCCCGAGATCCGTCCTAGGCGGGCGCCCCGGTTCTTGGTGGGTGCGGATCGGGAATTCTGGCTCGGCTGGCCAATTTGTCGTCGGCTCCCGGCGCAAACGCGGCTGCTGTCAGGGCAAGAGCCGCTTCGGCGCGGGGAAGCGCGACCGGGATGGCCATGCACGTCGCCTGGGCACAGATCGAGGCCTTTGCAGCCGTCTCGGTCTTCGCGCTTCCCTTACAATCGGGACAAGCCGCTGTCGTAGCATGGCCGGGGCCGCCGAACGCCCCAAGCAGACCGGCCGCTCCGGCCGCGTGCAGCGACGAGCCCAGCAGCAGTGCCAGGATCGCCAGAAGACTGCAGAGGCGGCGGAAAACCGACATGCCGCCACTATGCGCGTGGGCACTCAAAAGGCAAGCGCAACCCCTGTCGCACCGTCGCCGGGCGACCAGGCCGGCGCATGGCGGCGATCCTCGTGGCGACCGGCTATGTTGCGGCCAGGAACTCCAGAAGCGACCTGGCGGCTTCCGATTCCCATTCGACCGCACCGGGCACATAGCCGCGGATCCGGGACCGGCGATCGACCAGATATGTGATCGGGAAGGCCCGTAGCGGGAAGGGAGCTCCGTTCAGATTGCTGTCCCGAAAATAGCCGATGTGCTCTGCCGGATCGGTGACCACGGGCAGATGCGACAGGCGGTAGCGCCGATAGAACGCCGTGACGGATGTGCGGCCGCCGCGATCCATGGAGATCGGAAGCACCTTCAGGTTCCGTTCGTCCTCAACGGCGGCCAGCCGGTCGAGAGAAGGCATTTCAGCGATGCATGCGGCGCACCAGCTCGCCCAGAAGTTCAGAAGGACGACCCGGCCGCGGAACTCACGGAGATCGACGATGGTGCCGTCGATCGTCTCGATCGCCCGGTCGGGTATGGTCCGGACCGGCTCCAACTCCGTGTATTGACCGGCGCCGCTCAGCAGCACGGGCGCCGCGTCTCCATCGGCCGCCATCGCCCTCGTGGCGGGGATGAGCGTCGCCGCGCCCGTCATCAAGGCGCGCCTCGTCAGATCGGCCATCGAATCGCTCCGCTCCCTCGCTGCAGCCTGATGCAGGGCAATGCGTCACCGGCGCACCGGGCGCGGCGCCGTTGACGAGCATGCAATCATGTAGGCGGCGGCCAGCGGCGTGCCGGGATCGCAATCGGTCTCGAGCGTCTCCAAGCCGGCCGGGAGATGTTCCGCGACATCGAAGCGACGTTCGACGCAGGCCTGCCTCAGGGCCTCCGGAATAGCGTCGGCGATCGGATTTTTCGACGGTGCCATTGCAGCCTCCTACCGCGCTTGCGTCTTACAACGCACCCGGGAAGTGCCCGGCCGTTCCCGCTCAGCGGGAGGGGCAAGGCGCAGCTTCTCAACCCGTGAGCGCCTGAAGCGACCGTCCTGCGGATCCCTCGCAGGACGGTCGTCACATCCGCCGGGGCTACGTCGTCTTTCCTTCCGGAGCGGCTTCAGGACCCGAGATTCGGGCCCGACCGCCAACATGGAGAATGGACATGACCTTTGGTTCCAAGCGGATACCCGCGACGGCAATCATGACCGGAATGCTAGCCCTCGGCTTCGCAGGCGGCTGGGCCTGGACGGCGGCCGCGGCGGCGGATGCTCGCGGCCAGACCGTCACGCCGTTGGCGGCGCAAAGCTTCGCCAACATCCCCGGGAAGACCCTCACCGCGCTGACGGTCGATTACGCGCCCGGCGGCACCTCGCCGGCACACCGCCACCACGCCTCGGCCACGCTGTTCGCCTATGTCGTCTCCGGCGCCATCCGGTCGCAGGTGAATGGCGGCAAAACCGAGGTGTTCCAAGCCGGCCAGTTCTGGATCGAGCCGCCCGGCTCGATCCACAGCGTTAGCGAGAACGCCAGTACGACCGAGCCGGCAAAGCTCGTCGTGGTCGCGGTCGGGGACGATGGCGCCGCCCTGACCACCTTCGACAACTAGAGCGGGGGTTGCGGCGGGGACGGGTCGACCTTACCGGCCTCCCCAGCCTTCACAGTCCTCGTACATCTTTCCATCCGTGTCCGGGACGGATGCCATGATGTAGGGCTCACTCAGCGGACAGCCGGACGGCACGGCCGGCGGTCGATCATAGGGAGCGAATGACCTCAGTGCCCGCAATCACCATGCCGTATCGAGCGGCCTTGCCGATCCCAACGAGGATGACGAACGGCAGGAAGGACATGCGCAGCGTCCCGGCGGCGACCGTCAGAGGATCGCCGACAATTGGCACCCAGGACAGCAGGAGGGACCAGGCCCCATACCGCCGGAACCAGGCCCCTGCCCGGGCGAGCTGTCCTCTGGTGACCGGAAACCATCTGCGCCCGGCGTAGCGGAGCAGCCATCGCCCCAGGCTCCAGTTCAGGATGGCTCCGGCCGTGTTGCCGATGGTCGCGACGACGAAGAGCCACAGCGGATCGCCCAGTCCACCGAGAAGAAGCGCGACCAGGACCGCTTCGGACGAGCCCGGCAGAATCGTCGCGGCGAGAAAGGCAGCACTGAACAGGCCGAGATAGCTCGCTACGATATCCATGATTGTCAGTTGGGTGCGGCGCTGCCGGTCACCGCCCGACTAGCATGGACGCCCGGTTTCTCCGACGGGAAAACGATTGGGCGCGCCGAGCCGCTGTCCCCCGGGCGCCCGTGCTCAGAAAAGTGCCGACAGCCCCTTGACCTTCCCATTGTTGGAAGGTCCATCTCTCTGCACATCCGCTGTTGCGGGGATGAGAATCGTGGCTGCACACCAAGAAAGTTCGAGCGCCTCTGCGCCGGGCGCCGCCGGAAGGGATGTCTATCAGGTCGCCATCGAAGGGATGACCTGCGCCTCCTGCGTCCGCCGCGTCGAGCAGTCGATCGCGAAGACGCCAGGCGTCGCCGCGGCGACGGTCAACCTCGCCACCGAGCGGGCCGACGTGTCGTTCTCGGCCGCACCGGACATCCCGGCGGTCGTGAAGGCGATCGAGAATGCCGGCTACGCCGTGCTGCAGGACACGATCGAACTCTCCATCCAAGGCATGACCTGCGCGTCCTGCGTTGCGCGTGTCGAGAAGATGCTGCGGGCCGTCCCCGGCGTGACGGAGGCGTCCGTCAACCTCGCCGCCGAGCGCGGCACCGTCCGGTTCGCGCGCGGCGCGGTTCAGCCTTCCGCGCTGGAGCAGGCGATCCGCGAGGCGGGATACGAGGCTCGACGCCTTGGTTCGGAGGACACCGGCGACCGCGAGCGTGACGCCCGCGCCGCGGAGACGACGGCGCTCGGGCGAAGCCTGACCCTCGCGGCACTCCTGACGTTGCCGATCTTCGTGCTCGATATGGGCTCGCATCTCGTTCCCGCCATCCATGACTTCGTTATGACGACGGTCGGCATGCAGGAGGGCTGGTACGTCCAGTTCGTCCTCGCGAGCCTGGTCCTCATCGGCCCGGGCCTCCGGTTCTTCCGGAAGGGCGCTCCGGCCCTGCTGCGCGGGGCGCCCGACATGAACTCGCTCGTCTCGCTCGGGACGGCCGCCGCCTGGGGCTACTCGGTCGTGGCGACCTTCCTGCCCGGCGTGCTGCCCGCAGGCACGGCCAATGTCTACTATGAGGCCGCCGCCGTGATCGCGGCGCTCATCCTTCTCGGCCGGTATCTCGAAGCGCGCGCCAAGGGGCGGACCTCGGAGGCGATCAAGCGGCTGATCGGCCTGCAGCCGAAGACGGCGCGCGTCGTCCGCGACGGGCGCACGCTGGATCTGCCGCTCGAGGAGGTGCGGGTCGACGACGTCGTGCTCGTCCGGCCGGGCGAGAAGGTGCCGGTCGACGGCATGGTGGTCGAGGGCTCGTCCTTCGTCGACGAGGCGATGATCACCGGCGAACCCGTGCCGGTGGCCAAGGGCGTCGGCGCCGAAGTGGTCGGCGGCACCATAAACAAGACCGGCAGCTTCTCCTTCCGCGCCACAAGGGTCGGCGGCGAGACGGTGCTGGCCCAGATCATCCGCATGGTCGAGCAGGCGCAAGGGGCGAAGCTGCCGATCCAGGCGCTCGTCGACAAGGTGACGGCCTGGTTCGTGCCCGCGGTGATGGCCGTGGCGGCCGCGACCTTCCTGATCTGGCTCGTCTCTGGCCCGGACCCGGCCCTGGCCTTCGCCCTGGTCAATGCCGTCGCGGTGCTGATCATCGCCTGCCCCTGCGCCATGGGGCTGGCGACGCCGACCTCCATCATGGTCGGCACCGGCCGCGCCGCCGAGATGGGGGTGCTGTTCCGCAAGGGCGACGCGCTGCAGACTCTGCGCGACGCCGGGGTGATCGCGCTCGACAAGACCGGCACGCTGACCCGGGGCCGGCCCGAGCTGACGGATTTCGACACGCTCGACGGCTTCGATCGCGACGAGGTGCTGCGGCTGGTGGCCTCGGTCGAGGCGCGCTCCGAGCACCCGATCGCCGAGGCGATCGTCGCGGCCGCCGAAAAGCGTGGCTTGGCGCCCTCCCCGGTCGAAGGCTTCGAGGCGGTGCCTGGCTTCGGCGTGGCCGCCTCCGTTGGGACGAGGCACGTCGCGGGCGGCGCCGACCGCTTCATGCAGAAGCTCGGCCACGACCTTTCGACCTTCACTGCGACCGCGCGCCGCCTGGGTGATGAAGGCAAGTCGCCGCTCTACGCCGCGGTCGACGGACGCCTGGCGGCCATCATCGCGGTGTCGGACCCGATCAAGGATTCGACCCCGGAGGCGATCCGCGCCCTGCACGGGCTCGGCCTCAAGGTGGCGATGGTCACGGGCGACAACCGCGGCACGGCGGAGGCGATCGCCCGGCGCCTCGGCATCGACGAGGTCATTGCCGAGGTGCTGCCGGAGGGCAAGGTCGAGGCGGTGAAGCGGCTCGGCACAGGCGGCCGACGGGTCGCCTTCGTCGGCGACGGCATCAACGACGCGCCGGCGCTGGCGGCCGCCGATGTCGGCATCGCCATCGGCACCGGCACGGACATCGCCATCGAGAGCGCCGACCTGGTGCTGATGTCGGGCGACCTGCGCGGCGTGGTCAACGCCATCGCCCTGTCGCAGGCGACCATCCGGAACATCAAGCAGAACCTGTTCTGGGCCTTCGCCTACAACGCCGCGCTGATCCCGGTCGCGGCCGGCGCCCTCTATCCGGCCCAGGGCTGGTTGCTGTCGCCGATCCTGGCGGCCGGGGCCATGGCGTTGTCGAGCGTCTTCGTGCTGACCAACGCGCTTCGGCTCCGCCGGTTCCAGCCGCCTCTGGCGGATCGGAACAGCGAACCGGCCGCGGAAGCGCGGCTCTCGCCCGCAGAGTGATCGGAGGCGGGCTCGCTCGCCGAGCCCGCCGTCTCTCCAGTCCCGAGGAATAGGTGGCCATGAACCGCATCGTCATTCCGCAGCTCGGACGAACAATCGCCGTCGGACCCGGCGAGACGATCCTCGCCAAGGCGCTGGATGCCGGCATCCCCTACCCGCACGGATGCCGCTCCGGCCGATGCGGCGCCTGCAAATCACGGTTGCTGGATGGCGAAGTGGAGCTCCTGCCGCACACCCGCTTCGCCCTCTCCCCCGCTGAGCGGGCACAAGGGCTTGTCCTGGCCTGTCGGGCTGTCCCGCAGTCGGACGGAACCATCGTCTGGCTCAGCGGCGAGGACGAGGTCGCCGATATCCCGGTCCGCCGCCTGTCCGGCCGGATCGCCGCAATCGAGAGCGCGACCCACGACGTCAGGCTGGTCCGGGTTGCGCTCGCTGACCGGAGCGCCTTCCGGTTCAAGCCAGGTCAATACGCCCGGCTCACCTTCCCGGGCACGCCGTCGCGCGACTACTCGATGGCGAACGATCCCGAGGACGACCTGCTCGAATTCCACATCCGGCGCGTTCCGGGCGGCGCGGCCACCGGCAGGATCTTTCGTGACGCCGCGGTCGGTGACCCCGTGACGGTCGAGGGCCCGCTCGGTTCGGCATTCCTCAGAGAGAAACATGCCGGCCCCATTCTCGCGGTCGCAGGGGGTTCGGGGCTGGCGCCGATCAAGGCCATCGTCGGAACGGCTCTGGCCAACGGCATGCGGCAGCCGATCCACGTCTACTTCGGCGCCCGCGCCGAGCGCGATCTTTATCTGGTCGACCACTTTCGCAGACTCGAAGCGGCAAATCCGGGATTGCGTTTCGTCCCAGTGCTGTCGGCGGCTGCCGAGGCCGACGTTCGGTCCGGCACCGTCTCGGACGCCGTTGCCGCGGACGTGTCGGATCTGGACGGCTGGAAAGCCTATGTCGCCGGGCCGCCCGCCATGGTCGGGGCCACCGGCGCCGCGCTGCTTGAGCGAGGCATGCGATCCGCCGATATCCATGCCGACGTCTTCTTCACGCCCGACCAACAGGTTTCGCCATCATGAACATAGGACAAGCTGCCGTCGCCTCCGGCGTCTCCGCCAAGATGATCCGCTACTACGAGTCCGTCGGACTGACCCGGAAGGCGCTTCGAACCGAAGCCGGCTACCGGGTCTATACCGACGACGACGTCCACATGTTGCGCTTCATCCGCCGCGCGCGGGATCTCGGCTTCTCCGTCGAGCAGATCACCGATCTCCTGGCTCTCTGGCAGGATCGCGGCCGATCGAGCGCCGATGTGAAACGGATCGCGCTCGAGCATGTCACCGAGCTGGAGCAGAAGGTCGAGGGGCTGAGACAGATGATCGCCACGCTGAAGCATCTCTCGGCGAGCTGCCACGGCGACAATCGCCCTGACTGCCCGATCATCGACGACCTGGCGCTCCAGCCGCCGTCCAAATCGGCCCGTCGTCCCCACGCGGGCGATGGCGCCCGGACGCGATCCGCTTGAGCGCTGTTGAGGGCAGCACTTGGGCCTTATTCCGCCGATCCAACCGGCTCGAACCGGATGTCGAGGATCGCATCGAGTTGCCGGTCCATCCAGCGCTCTGGGATGCTTCTGGCCAGAAGGTTGCGCAAGCGCACGGCCAGAGGGCTTTTCCACTGGGCGATCCGCCCGTAGAGCCGGGAGTTGGCCGTGATCTTGCGAGCCCGTTCGAGCCGCAGGGCATCATATCTCCGCAGTGCCTGATCCAAGGGATATCTCCCGAGCAGCACGGGCAGCACCGCCGCGTCCTCGATGGCCAAGCCGGCACCCTGGCCGAGGTCGGGCGTCACCGCGTGGGCGGCATCGCCGAGCAGCACCACCCGTCCGTTCACGAAGGACGGCAGCGGCTCGACATCGCTGATGTCGGTCCAGATCAGGCTGTCTGCCGGGGTCGCCTGCAGCACCTCCGGGATGGGCCTGTGGTATCCCGAGAACATCCGCTGCAGCGCGGGCAGATCCATCTTGGCGAGTTCGGGATCGTTCATCCTGCGAGCCCCGCAGCAGGCGAACCAATACAGTCTACCGTCCCGCAGCGGCGCCATGCCGAAGCGATCACCCGCACCCCAACTCTCCGTCACCTGGCCCGGATCCGTCCCGGCCGGGACGACTTCGGCGATCGCGCGCCAGCAGGTGTAGTCGGCGAAACGCTCCCTCGCGCCGGGGAACGCCGCCGCCCTCACCGCGGAATGGATGCCGTCGCAGGCCAGCACCAGCTCGGCATCGACGGTATCGCCATCGGCGAAAGTCAGGATCACCCTGCCTTCGGTTTGGCGGGCATCAATGCATTTCTTGCCGGTTCGAACGATCGAGGGCGGCAGCTGTGAGAGAAGAGCATGCTGCAGGTCGCCCCGATGCAGCGTCCCTGCACTGAGATGTCCGTATTTCCGGCTGAATCTCAGATGGTCTGTAGTCTGCAGCACGCGGCCTTCCTGCGTCAGCACGCTCAGCCTTTGGATCGGCTGAGCATGCTCCACCACCGCGTCGTAGAGATGAAGGGCACCAAGCGCGCGAAGGGCATTGGCGCTCAGCATGATTCCGGCCCCGAGCGGCTTCAGGTCCGGCGCCTGCTCGTAGATCTCGACGTCCTGACCAAGAAGGCTCAAGCCTCTTGCCAGTGTGAGGCCGGCAATTCCGGCACCGACTATGGCGATGCGCATGGCGCTTTCCGCTCAGGCGACAATCCGAAATTCGGGCAGCCGAAGTCTGCCGGTCACCGAAATACAGCCCGAATTGGTAAGCAGTTCCTGGACGTCGTCGTCCGAACCGCGATGGATAATGATTCGATATAGGGCCAGTCCGAATCCGTGCCTGCGCGACGATCCGGTTCGTCGTCGGCAAGGCTACCGGCGCCGAGCAAGTTCTCGATAGAGGGCTTCGGGGGTCACGCCGATTTCGGAGGCGAGCCGCTGCCACTGCCCTTTCGGAGGCAGATCTCCCCTGAGCGCAAGCCATGCATCGAGACGCTCCGCGACCGTCTTCAACGAAATGATCTCGACCTGGGTCCGAGCCCGTTGGATTTCTGCTGCGAGATGTTTCGTCCACAGGCGTGCAATCTCGGGGTCGCGAGTGACGGCGTCCTCGATCCTCCGGCGTGCCGCTACCTGCAGGCGCGAGGTCGACATAGCCACGGCGTCGCAGTGGTACTTGTCGGCGAACAAGGAGGCTTCGGCCAGAATTGCCCCCTTCTCGGCAAGCTGAAGGGTCAGCGCGGGACCGTGCGGGAGATGACGCACGAGCCGAACTGCTCCCGAGTGAATGAGGAAGATCGATCGGACCTTATCCCCTAAGCGGAAGAGAATCTCGCCCTCGGCGAGAGCCAACTCTCGATCGGCCACTCGGGACAATGCCTCAAAGAGCGACATGATCGCGATCATGTCCGGCACGGACCCGGAGTGGCAAGCATAGAAGAGAAAGGAGCTTCCATGCGCGCCATCGATCTCATTGCATCATCCTTCGTTCTCATGATTGCCAGTGCGGCAATCGCCCAGGAGCACACCCATGGAGCCGGGGAGACGAGCATCCCGACGCCACGATCCCCGTACGCTGGACTTCAGCAGCGCACGATCAAGGCGCTCGCCGACCAGCAGATCGCGGATCTGCGCGCCGGACGGGGCGCGGGACTCGCTCTGGCGGCGGAGCTGAATGGATACCCGGGGCCGTCGCATGTGCTCGAGCTGGCCGACCAGCTCGCTCTCTCCCCGGATCAGCGCACGCAGGTTGCCACGGCCTTCGCCGCGATGAAGGACGAGACCTCGGCGATCGGTCGGCAGGTCGTCTCCGGCGAGGCAGATCTCGACAGGCTGTTTGCCGGCCGAATGGTCACGCCCGAGAACCTGAACGAAACAGTCCTGCGCATAGTGGGCGCACAAGGCAGGCTGCGTGCCGCACATCTTCGCTATCACCTGCTGATGACGACCATCCTCACGCCGGAACAGGTCGCCAACTATGCACAGCTGCGCGGCTACGCTCCAGGTAAGGCCGGCCTCGGATCTGGTCGGTGATCTTGCGAAATCGTGCCGCCATTGACGATCGCGTCCGGTGTCGAGCGCGTATTCGCCGGCGAGGCGCCCCCGGTCGAGAAGCTCCGGACGACAAGGCGACCCTTCGCATGTGTTTAGAAATGTTGCAGGCGCGAGTGGAGGTTGCCGAACCCTAGGTCTTGTCTTAACAACGAAGGCGCATCTCCGCTGCGGAGATTACCGCTTGTCGCCGGAATGGGCCGATCCTCAGGGCGTGGTGGAAAGCGTGTCACCGGTTCATTCGGTTGAGCCCGAAACGAGGCCCCGCATCCTGATCGTCGAGGACGATCCGGAGATCTCCGGGATGCTGAGGGACGTCCTGTCGGACAGCGGGTTCACGACCTCCTCCGCCGTCTCGGCAGCCGAGATGGATGCGGTCCTTGGGCAGGACCGGATCGATCTCGTCCTCCTCGATATCATGCTGCCGGGCGAGGACGGCTTCAGCATCTGCCGGCGGCTGAGGGCAGCGTCCACCATTCCGGTCATCATGGTCACCGCGCGCAGCGAGGATGTCGACCGGATCGTCGGCCTGGAGATCGGCGCCGACGACTATATATCCAAGCCCTTCAACGCCCGTGAGCTCGTGGCGCGCATCCGCGCGCTTCTCCGGCGAACGCAAGGCGGCGACGGGACCGCGCGCGCCCGCATGCGGCCGTTGGCGTTCGCCGGCCGGGTGATCGACCCGATCTCGCGCCAGCTGCGCAATCCGGAGGGGCTTGTCACGTTCGGACAACTCTCACCGATTCCCGCCCTCTGGTCGGCCCGGTCTGCACCCGTAAGATATTGAAATCTCATATGGCGGCCATCGGCTGGGTTCCGCTATCGGGGCAGTAGAACCCGCCAATGTGACAAGCCCCCCAGGGCGCGAAGCGCAGCCCGGCAGCTCATCAGGATGCCAGGCTGCGAGTCGATCAATGTGCCGTCAAGGTCGAGAAGAACCGAGGGGTGGAGGAGGACATGCCGGAGCGTAGCATGTCCTGACCGTCTGCCTCGCCGATCACCGCCCCTCCCCCCGGCTTGGCGCGGCTGGGGAGCGCCATAGGACTAACC